>JBHHYG010000174.1:0-7690 GCA_046757445.1 Acidobacteriota bacterium | reverse complement strand
CATCGCCTGCCATTGCGCTCGCGCAGCCGCGAGCCGTTGAGAAATGCGGGCTAGCGACAGCCCTGACAGTGAGTGCAGAAGAGAGGGGCTCCCGGGCAAAGCAGGAGACGTTGCGACCGCCGGGATTAGCCCTTCGGGCCAGACAAACAAGGAGGCGCGATGATGAAGAAGGTGATGCCGTTGCTGGTGACAACAATTCTCATGGTGGCGACGATCTCGAGCGCCTGGGGCCATGGTGAAATGCAGCAGGCGACGCCGCGCAAGCAGCCGGGCGCCGAGATCACCCTCTACGCGCCCGAGCAGCACGATCTCTATGATGGCCACTTCGTGCTATCGGCGAGCCGAATCTACCAGGTGGGAAGCCTCGACGATCCCCCCGGCTGGGATCACATCGGCAACGACGCCGCCAACGTTCACGCCGTCGAAGGCGCCGTGGATATCGACGTCGACGAGATCCACAACAGCGGACGCTTCTCGGCCCGACTCCAGGTTCCGCAAGGCGAGCTGGTGTTGGAGATTGACCGCTTTCACGAGTTCAGCCCATGCCAGGACGGCGGTGTGGCCGCCTACATCTACGAGCACGGCGATTCCGGATGTGGTGACTCGAACTGGCCGAAGAGCTTCCTCTACGTCGTCGGCTGGGGATTCGGCCACGCCACCCTCAACGGCCAGCGCATCTACGATGACTACCAGATGCACTTCATGGTCACCCAGGGGATGCGCGACCGAAAGACGCTTCGGGTGAACTACCCGTTGCTGAACAAGAAGTCGGCCGCCGGGGCGGTAAACCCGGCGGCACAGCAGATCGACTTCTATATCCGCAGCCCCGAGGTCGACTCGCGCAACAACCCCAACCGCAAGGTCTTTGCCCACTTCTTCGGCATGGAAGTGACCTGGAAGTAAGAGGCTGAGAATGAGCACGCTTTTCCGCTGCGATCAATGCGTCTACGAGGAATGGCGCGACGACGACCAGGAGCCCTGGCTGTGCGCCGTCTGCGGCAACATGCGATGGGAGCGGATCGCTGTCTCCGACGACTCCGAGTCCCCCGAGGAAGAAGGGGACACTGCGGGCTAGCGTTGCGGAAACTCCTCGCCGATGTGGGAGGCGGCCCGCAGTGACAGCGCCGAGAAGGTGAGCGTGCCATTGGCGCAGCCGCCGGTGACCAGGGTCGGGGCGCCGACCACGAACAGGTTCTCGTGATCGTGGCTGCGACCCCAGGCGTCGACGACGCTGCTACCGGGGTCGTTGCCACAGCGGCAACCGCCGCCGGGGTGGTCGTGGATATCGCCGCCGCCAAACGACAGGATCTTGCCACCACCGGCGCCGACGATCTTCTCGAAGAGGCCGCGGATGCGCTCGACGGTGTAGTCGCGCAGCGCCACCGACTGCTGGCTGTTGCGCATTTCGATCCTCGGCATCGGGTCGCCCCAGTCGTTGCGGATGCGGGGATCGAGGGTGAGGGTGCTATCCGGGGCGGGCAGGACGTCGTAGTAGGCGCGCATGCGCGCGGTTCCGGTCTCACAGCGCCGACGCCAGTCCTCCATCAGGGCATCGCCGAAGAGCAGCTCGCCGGCGTCGTTGCGGAGGCGGGGCAGCCGGCCGGCCGTCGATTCCCAGACGCGTAGGTCGTGGCGCACGTAGCGGTCAAGCTGCCCGGGGCGCTGGAATCGCTTGGAGATCAGGCTGTGCTGCTCGTAGACACCCGGGTACAGCTTCATCGGCACCTCGACCAGGGCCGTGACCGAGGCGTGGCCGGTCATGTACCTGCCCACCAGGCCGGAGCGGTTGGCGAGCCCATCAGGGAAGCGATCGTTCGCCGACAGTAGCAGCAGGTGGGGGCTCCAGGCGTAGCCGGCAGCGAGCACGAAGAGCTTCGCCCGCAGCTCCACCGGTTCGTCGGGCGCATCGCGGTCCAATGCCTCGGCATGATCGATGCGGTCCGAGGGGGCTTCCAGGACCAGACGCCGGACCAGCGTGCGGGTGAGAAGCTCGATGCGCTTCTGTTCGAGCAGGCGCTGAAAGCTGAAGTCCGGAGAGTACTTTGCCCCGGTCGGGCAGATGCTGCAGGTATCGCAACGGGAGCAAACGCTGCGGCCGTTGTAGGGAATGGAATTCTTGGCTACCGGGTTGATCCAAAAGGGGATGCCGGACTTCTCTGCCCATTCCCGCAGCCGCAGCTGGTTGTAGCCCAGCGGCACCGGCGGCATGGGGTAGGGCTTGGTGCGTACGTCGAGCTCGGGCGGGCCCTGCTTGCCCGCCACCCCGATCCGCTCCTCGGCCTCCTGGTAGAAGGGCTCGATATCGTCGTAGTCGATCGGCCAGTCGTCGCCGATGCCGTATAGCGACTCGAGGCGGAAGTCCTCGGGGGTGAACCGCGGGCAGGTACCGCCCCAGTGCAGTGCCATGCCGCCGACCGTCATCGAGCGCGACTGGATACCGTATGCGGTCTGGTCGCGGATATGGTCGTTGGGCCAGGGATTCTCACCGTAATCGAGATACCGCTGGCGATGCGCGAAGCGTTCCTCGAGGTTGAAGATCCTGTCGCCCGCCTCCACGACCACGATTCGTGCCCGCCGCTCTTCGGCGAGCTTCTCCGCCACCATGGCGGCGCTGATCCCCCCACCGATGATGCAGACGTCGCTTTCGATCACCCTGGCCACGGTCATGCTCCCCGGGCTAGCGGTGCCGGTTCATCGGGGGCCGTCTCCAGGCCCCTGCAGGTGAACTTGCCGATGGCTGCGCGGTAGCAGATGTCGGTAGCCTCGGTGCCGGCGTAGAAGTAGGCCATCAATCCTACCGCCACGTGATCTGCGCGGGCGGTGGCCGGGAAGCGGTCTCGCGCCTCTTGCTGGATCTGACGGCCGATGAGGGATCGCTGCTGCGGCAGGGAAAGTTCCACGAACGAAACGCCGTGGCGCTGGCGGGCCTCCAGCTCCAGCGCCTCGAGCTGCGACGCCCAGCGCGGGCCCGGGTGCGGTGGACCGTAGCGAATCTGGGCCAGCCCCCGGTTCAGGTAGCCGTGGTTGAGCTCGGCCACCGGATGGAAGTTATCGAGCCATTGTTGGAAGCCGGTCACCACCCGCTCGACTCCGTCGCCGCCGAGGTCGGCGACCGGAAGCAGGGCCCGCCCGAGGGCCCCGAGCATCGCCGCATCGAGGGTCACGGAGCCCACCTGTGCGGCGGATCCTCCCTTCGCCGAGTCTGTGCCGGGGGCACAGCTGGAAAGGCCGAGGGCGGAGGCCAGGGCTACCGCTCTCTTGATGAAGGTGCGGCGGTCTTTGTCGCTCATGGCTTCCTCCGATTCATCAGGTAGAGGCCACTAGTGGCGCTGGCTTATCGAGGTCTCCTCGGGCAAGGAGTAAAGGACCGCATCCTCGCCACGTTGATCGATCAGTTTCTGGAAGTGATCGATCAGCTTCTGCTTTCGCTTCAGAAGGCTGTGCATCTCTCTCTTGGTCAGAAACCTGCCCAGCTCCTCCTTGATCGCATCGTCATCCAGGCCCTGCAGGCCACTCCACAGGCCTCGCTCGATGCGGGTGATGCCCTCCATGTTGCCGATGCTCGAGGTCGGGCGAAAAGCCCGGGTGTGATCGATGAGCCAGATTCTCCAGCCCTGATCGATGAGCATGTTGCCGAGATTGCGGTCGCTGTTGGCGATCAGACGGTCGAAGATGGTCATCATGCGGATCTGCTTGTTCCAGCGCTGTTGATCCGGCGGCGCCCGCCCCTCTCGTTTCCTGGTTCCCTCGGTGATCGTGCCTTCGAGCCAGAACTGCAGCGATCCTTGCTGCTTGCCGATCTTGCGCTCGACGACAGGCGGCACGCGGCCGAGGCCCAGCAGCCGGTCGAGCGTGTAGGCAGCGCACTCGAAAACGGCCTGATCACGAAAGAACGGCTGCCGCGTGCCGTTGCCGAACTCCTTCACGGTTCTTCGCTCGTCGACGTCGCGGAAGGCGGCGTTGATGTTGAGGCCGTTCTTTTTCAGCAGCACCCTCTTGATATTGGTGATGCCTCCCGAGACATTCTTGGTCGAGACGATCTCGGCGCTGCCGAGGAATTCCAGCAGCGCCTCCTCAGTGCGGAACGGCAGCGGCTGGCCGTCGGTATCGAGCCAAGGACGCCGCAAGGGCTGTGAAGACGGCTCCTGAGAGCGGCGCTCGGGGAGCTGTTGGTGGATCCTGTCTCCCGCGGCGGCCGGGCCCCATCCCCAAGCAGCGGTGGCCGCATGCCGTTTCTGCGCCGCACTGGCTGGATGGGGCGAGGCCAAGGACAGTGCGCTGAGGAAGAGCGCCGCGGACGTCTTGAGGTGGTCTCCTGTCGTCATCAGCCGCTACGATCTACTGCTTCCTTTTCAGGAACTTCAGCAGGTCGCTGTCGGTGGTGAGGATGAAGATGCTGTTGGCATCTGCCGTCATCTCATAAGTTTCCAGACTCTTCAAGAAAGCGTAGAAGTCCGGGTCGCGGTTGTAGGCCTCGGCGTAGATGGCGGTGGCTTCACCGTCGGCCTTGCCGCGGAGCTCCTGGGCGCTGCGGTAGGCCTCCGACTGGATCTGCTGCAGGTCGCGCTCCCGCTCTCCCTGGATGCGCGCGGCCTCGCCTTGCCCTTCGGAGCGGTACTGCTCGGCGATGCGGTTGCGCTCGGCGATCATCCTGGCGAAGACGTCCTGCTGCACCTCCTCGACGTAGTTGATGCGCTTGAAGCGAAAGTCGTGGATCTCGAGGCCGAGATCGCTCGCTCGCCCGGAGGCCTTCTCCAGGATCTCGCGGGTGATCGCCTGGCGGCCGACCTCGATCTGCTGCAGGATGGTGTCCTCTCCCTCCACAGACACTTGCACGTCGTCGGGATTTCGGTTGTTGCTGCGGACGACCTCGACGAGGTCGTGGCTCGCGACAGCATTGCGGGTCTCGCCGTCGAGGATGTCATCGAGACGAGTCTGGGCTCCTCGCTCGTCGCGGAGGCGCTGGAAGAACAGCAACGGATCGTTGATGCGCCAGCGAGCGTAGGTGTCTACCCAGATGAATCGCTTGTCCTTGGTGGGAACCTGGTTGGCGGATCCGTCCCACTCCAGAAAGCGCTTATCGAAGTAAATCGCTTTCTGGATAAAGGGAACCTTGAAGTGCAGTCCGGGTTGGGCGATGGCATCGTCGACGGGCTGTCCGAACTGGGTAATGATGACCTGCTGGGTCTCGTTCACCACATAGGCCGAGTTCGTCAGCACCAGCAGCGCTGCGACGGCCGCGACGATCAACGCGATTGGCTTGCCACTCATCGGTTGTCCTCCTGCTGGTTCTGCTTTTCCGGCACCAGCTTTTTCAACGATTCCAGAGGCAGTAAGGGAAGAACCCCCTTCGCGTCCTCGTCGATGTAGAGCTTCCCTCCCAGCTTGGGGAGGACCTCCTGCATGGTCTCCAGGTACATGCGCTGGCGCGTTACATTCGGAGCCCGGCGGTATTCCGCATACACGGACTTGAATCGGGAGGCATCTCCCTGCGAGCGGTTGACGCGATTCAAGGCGTAACCCTGTGCCTGCAGAATGGTCTGCTCGGCCTCGCCTCGGGCACGGGGGATCACCTGGTTGTACTGGGCTCGGGCCTCGTTGATGAGACGATCCCGCTGCTGCTGGGCCTGGTTGACCGCGTCCCAGGAAGGCTTGACAGGATCCGGCGGGTTGACGTCCTGCAGGACCACCTGATCGACGGTGATGCCGGTCTCGTATTGAACGGCCAGCTCCTGCAACCTGGTCTTGACCGTGCTCTCGATCTCCTGACGCCCCACCGTCAGCACCTCGGTCACGGTGCGGTCGCCGACCACCTCCCGCATGACCGCTTCGTTCATGTCGGCGAAGGTCTCCTCGACGTTGCGGACCTTGAACAGAAACAGGTACGGATCTGCCACCCGATACTGGACGATCCACTCCACCACGGCGACGTTGAGGTCGCCGGTGAGCATCAACGCTTCGTCAAGAAATTGCTGCGGCGAGTAACGGGTTCGCACACCGGCCTCCACCGTCCGAAAGCCGAACTCCTGCTTCAGCTGGCGCTGCACCGGCACCTTGAGGACCTGCTCCGCCAGGGGAATCTTGAATCTGAGACCGGGGTCACTGGTACGATTGTAGCGACCGAAGCGCAGAATCACTCCCACCTCCTCCGGCTGCACCTGGTAGAAGGTGCCGAACAGAAGCACGAGCAGGAGCAGGATTCCGATACCCGTGACCACCGTCTTTAACGAGATGTTCGGCCGTGGGACCTTGCCACTGGCGATGTCGAATATCTTTTCTGGAATACGGTCATCCATGGCACTCTCCTATTGAAGTTGAAAACTCTGCACGCCGCTGGACTTTGCCAGGGCGCGGATGCGGAGCCTGCCGCACTGCTGATTCTCCCACGTAACGAGGATTTAGTCACAGGTATCGTCACGCCCCCCCCCTCCCCGAGGCCCTGGCGCAGTGCGACGCCCACAGCGCCCGCAACTCTCTCCCCCCAAAGGGTAGCGGCAGGACTGGGCAATTTCTTTGTCGCGGCTCCACCCCGATGACAACGCATCGCGTCGCCGCCCACACGCACTCGCTGTAGCCACGTGTGCTACAAAGATATCCGTGTGTAGGCTCCTCGCCCGCATTTCAGATCGCCTTCCTGCCATGGGCGCAGGCCTGACGACGCCCTGGTGACGTAGCCCGATTAGCAACGGGCCGGTTCGGCCATGAACCCCGATGATCGACCGATGCACATGAAACTGCCGTCGCACGAGTTTCTTGACCAGCGCAGGATCCAGTATCGGCGCTGCTCCTTCCCGCCGGCGACAGCGAAGGGAGCCGCCAATGTCGCCAGGGCTTTGGGCTTCAGGGAGGGCCAGATGGTGAAGACCTTGATCTTCGAGAGCGGGGAGGGCGAGCGGGTGCTGGTGATGGTGGGTGGAGATCGGAGCGCCGTTTCCGGGCACCTGAAGAAAGCCATCGGCTCGCGCAACATCAGGCTCTGTAGCCTCAAGACGGTCCGAGAGATAACCGGCTACGAGGTGGGCTCGGTGCCGCCCTTCCACTGGCAATCGCAGGGTTTTCGCTCCTTTCTCGACGCCGCCTTGATGGACTACCAGGAGCTGGGGGTAGGAGCGGGTGCCTGGGGGCAGGAGATCATCATCGTCCCCGAGGACCTGGTCAGGGCCAGCAATGCCCTGGTGGTGAACCTCACCGTAAAGGAGAGGCCGGTCTTCCTGGAAGACTGAACGGGCCTCGTTAGAACCTTGAAAGCGAAGGGCGTGGCGCTCGCGTCGGCTATACAGCGGCTTGGTGCGGATCCGAGGCGTTGGGCTAAGATGGGCCGTTGCTGACCCGAGCAGGCGCGCGCTGTCGAGCGAGTATGTCACGACGTTGCGAGAGGAGATTCGGAATGGGTTCCGACGGTAAGAGAACGAGGCCGACGATCGCGTGCGCCGAGGACGGCCCTTACCGGGTGAAGGGCCTGAAATGTCTCACCGACTCCAAGGGGCAGGAGATCTCCACCAAAAAGACCATGGCGCTGTGCCGTTGCGGTGCCTCCCGCATCAAACCGTTTTGCGACGGCACGCACGCCAAGACCGACTTTTCTGGCCGCAAGCTCACCGACGGCGCCCTCGACAAACGCGACAGCTACGTTGGTAAGCGCATCACCATCCACGACAACCGTGGACTGTGCGCGCACGCCGCTGAATGC
>JBHHYG010000173.1:0-7727 GCA_046757445.1 Acidobacteriota bacterium | reverse complement strand
CGGTCCGCAGGGGCGATGATATAATTTCGCCGATGCTGGTGATCAACCGACGGGAGGTCGAGTCCCTAATCGACCTGGACGAGCTTGTGGACGCCTTGGCGCCCGCTATGGTGGAGCTGAGCTCGGGCAGCGTGTCGCTGTTTCATATTGTCGGGCTGACACCGGAGGCAGCCACGCTCGAGGCGGCGTTCCAGGGGAAGGAGCCGCAAGAGGTGGCAGAAATCGACATGCAGGCCCTGCGACGAGCGAGGCGGGAGCTGAGTACGGCAGAGGGAGAGCAACTCGATATGGTGGTGCTCGGTAGCCCGCACTTTTCACTGGCCGAGTTCCGGCAGCTAGCGTCATTACTGGAGGGGAAGCACCGTCATCCCGAGGTGCAATTCCTGGTCACCTCGAACCGGACGATGGTAGCGCTGGCACAGAAAGAAGGTTATCTGCGGCCTCTAAGAGAGTTCGGCGGCAAGGTGACTGTCGACACCTGCATCCTGACCACGCCGATGCTCACACACGACCTCGAGACGTTGATGACCAATTCCGCCAAGTACGCCTACTACTCACCCGGGCTGCTCGATGCACGGGTGGCCTTTGGAGGTCTTGCCGACTGTGTGCGCTCCGCGGTCGAGGGACACATCCTCAGGGATGACTCCTTATGGAAAGAGTGATCCACGGCAGGCCACTGGTGGCCGGCGAGGTCGCCGGCGAAATGCTGTGCAGCCCCGAGCCCTTGAGCTTCTGGGGAGGCTACGACCAGCACAGCGGTGAGATCATCGACCGAAGACATCCCCTTGCGGGCGAGAATGCCGCCGGCAAGATCCTGGCGATCCCCTTTACGCGTGGATCGAGCACGACCACGGCAGTGCTTCTCGAGGCGGTCCGACAAGGGCATGCGCCCGCCGCAATTCTCACCACCGGCATCGACTCCTTCCTGGCCCTGGCTTCGATCGTGGCCGATGAGATGTACGGCAGGCCGTTCCCTGTCATCAGCGTCGACGAAAGCGACTTCGAGTCACTCGAGACAGGGCAATGGGTCAACATCCGGCGCGACGGCGCCATCGAGACCGCCCGGCGACCCGCCGGCACCGGGTAACCTCTGGGCCAGTCGCTCCGACTCGGCGCCAAAGTTGTGGAAGCTCTGCTCCAGTGGCAAGCTATTCACTCAAGGCTGGCCCCGTATCTAGCCCGCATTTCTCAACGGCTCGCGGCTGCGCGACCGCAAGGGCCGCGATGACTGCGTTGCGCTTGCCCCGAGGGCTCGACGTACTGCACGAGTACGCCTGCGCCCTCGAACCGGCGCGCGCCTTGTCCTCGCGGCCCTGGCGCCCGCTCGCTTCACGAGCCGTTGGGAAGTCCGGGCTAACCCCGCATTTCGGAGCCGTCCAAGCTTGATGCCGCGACTTGATAGGTGTAAATATTTACGGTATCTTAGTAGCGAGGTTGGCTAACGTGTCGAGCACTCTCACCCAACGACAACGCGCCATCTATGAGTTCATCGTCGAGACGGTGCAGGGGGGCGGAATTCCGCCGACCCTCACCGAAATTGCCGGTGCCTTCGGCCTGACATCGGCCTCCGGCGTCGCCGACCATCTCAACGCCATCGAGCGAAAGGGTTACATCCGCAGGCGGCCCGGCCTTTCTCGTGGCATCGAGCTCGTTGGCGTCCACAGCCGCTCGCAGCTGACCCGGGCCACCGTGCGGGTGCCGGTTGTCGGTGTCGTGCCGAGCCGCAGTCGACTGCGCATGGCCGGTAAAGCCAAGCGTCACCTGCACTTCGACGGCAGGGTGGCACCGGGGAGCGCGATCGCGGTGCGCGTGCGGACCGGAGGCCTGGAGGATCGTGGCATATTGAGGGGAGATTACCTCATCGTCGTGCGCGAAAGACGAGCACGAGCAGGGGATCTCGCTTTGGCTCACCTAACCCGTGGCACCATCTTGGTGGAGGTGCTCGCCGGTCGCCAGCGGGTGTGCCGGGCCGACAATCAAATGGAAGTGCGCAATCGCTTTCAGTTACTGGGGCGGGTGGTTGCCGTTCTCCGTTCCATGGACGGGGAATACGAGGATACATAAACGATGATCCGTTTCGATCGTTTCACGGTAAAAGCTCAGGAGGCTATCCAGCGAGCCCAGCAGATCGCCCAGGCCCACCAGCACCAGGGCCTGAAGGGAGTGCATCTGCTGTTGGCGCTGCTCGAACAGCGTGAAGGCATTGTGCATACCATCGTCGAGCGCATGGGGGCTAACGTCCAGGGGCTGAGGGAATCAGCCGAGGAAGCGCTGTCCAAGCTGGCGCAAGTCAAGGGCGAGCAAGAAGTCGAACTCTATCTCGACGCCGAGGCGAAGCGCGCCCTCGAGGCAGCGCAACAGGAGGCCGACAAGCTTCAGGACAAATACGTTTCCACCGAGCATATTGTGCTCGGCATCCTCTCTGCCGGAGGGCGGGCCGCGGAGTTGTTGCAGCAGGTGGGTGTCGATCGCAATCAACTTTTTCTCGCCCTCAAGCAGATTCGAGGGTCCATGCGCGTCACCGACCCCAACCCCGAAGACAAGTACAATGCCTTGGAACAGTATGGTGCCGATCTCACCGAAATGGCCCGCCGGGGCAAGCTCGATCCAGTCATTGGTCGAGACGAGGAGATTCGCCGTGTGATCCAGGTGCTGTCTCGACGGACCAAGAACAATCCGGTGCTCATCGGCGAGCCGGGGGTCGGGAAGACGGCGATCGCGGAGGGTCTTGCCCAGCGCATCGTCAACGGTGACGTACCCGAGTCCCTCAAGAATCGTCGTGTGGTGCGCATGGACCTGGGTGCGATGATCGCTGGTGCCAAGTATCGGGGGGAGTTCGAAGATCGCTTGAAGGCATTTCTGCGTGAGGTTCAGGAGTCGGGTGAGCTGATCCTGTTCATCGATGAGCTGCACACGGTGGTTGGCGCTGGATCGGCGGAGGGCGCCGTAGATGCTTCCAACATGCTCAAACCGGCCCTCGCCAAAGGTGAGCTGCACGCTGTCGGGGCCACGACCTTGAGAGAGTACCGCCAGTACATCGAGAAGGATGCGGCCCTGGAGCGACGCTTTCAGCCGATCTTGGTCGATGAGCCGTCTGTGGAGGAGACCATCTCGATTCTGCGTGGGTTGAACGAGCGCTACGAGGTACATCACGGTGTTCGGATCCGTGATGCTGCGCTGGTTGCAGCAGCGACGCTTTCGTCGCGCTACATCCCCGACCGCTTCTTGCCCGACAAGGCAATCGACCTCGTCGATGAAGCGGCGTCCCGACTACGTATGGAAATCGACAGCCTACCGGCGGATCTCGATGAGCTGGAGCGGCGACGCCGGCAGCTGGAGATCGAGCGCCAAGCACTGCGCAAAGAGCGCGACGAAGCCTCGAGGGAGAGGCTTGCTGGCATTGAGGAGGAACTGCGCCGGCTCGGTGCGGTCTACGACGAGCTCAAGAGCCGCTGGCAAGCGGAGAAAGACGAGGTGAGTAGCATTCAGTCGTTGCAACGCCAGATCGAGGAGGCGCGCACCGCCGCCGAGCGGGCTGAGCGTGAGGCCGACCTGGGTCGTGCCGCCGAGCTTCGCTACGGGGTTATCAGGGAGAAAGAGCAGGCCATCGAAATGGCGAGAGAACGCCTGAAGGAGCTGCAAGGCGACGGGCGCGCCATGCTCAAGGAGGAAGTGGATGCCGACGATATCGCCGCGGTGGTATCGAGGTGGACCGGCATTCCGGTTTCGCGGCTGCTGGAAGGCGAAGCGGAGAAGCTCTTGCACATGGAGGAGCGGTTGCATGAGCGGGTGGTCGGCCAAGACCAAGCGATCGGGGCGGTAGCGAACGCCATCCGCCGTGCCCGTGCGGGCCTGCAGGAAGCCGGCCGCCCCTACGGCTCGTTCATCTTCCTGGGCCCGACCGGCGTCGGCAAGACAGAGCTGGCCAAGGCCCTGGCCTGGTTCCTCTTCGACAGCGAGGAAGCTCTCGTTCGGCTCGACATGACGGAATACATGGAGCGTCATGCGGTGGCTCGGATGATCGGCGCACCACCGGGATACGTGGGCCACGAGGAAGGGGGCTTCCTCACCGAGGCCATCAGGCGTCGCCCCTATGCGGTGATACTTCTCGACGAGATCGAGAAGGCGCACCGTGATGTATTCAATGTCCTACTGCAGATTCTCGACGACGGGCGCCTCACGGATGGCAAGGGCCGCACGGTCGATTTTTCCAATACCGTGATCATCATGACCTCGAATCTCGGCAGCAATGAGCTGCAGGATATCGGCGATCTCGGCTGGGAGGTGGCACGGGAAAAGGTGTTCGAGCAGATGCGACAAACCTTTCGGCCGGAGTTTCTCAACCGCGTTGACGAGACCATTCTGTTTTCACCCTTGGATGTCGCCCAACTCGACGAGATCGTCACCATTCAGCTTCGCTATCTCAACCAGCGTCTGGCACAACGCGGTCTGGAGATAGAGTTGACGAAAGCCGCAAAGCGGTTCATCTCAGCGCAAGGGTACGATCCCGTCTACGGTGCACGCCCCCTGAAGCGCACCATCCAGAGAGTGTTGGAGAACCCCCTGGCCGAGGCGGTGCTCAGCGGTGAGTTCGGGGAAAAGGACAGGATCCGGGTGGACGTTGATCCGAGTGACTCTATTCTGGTGTTCCGCAAGGCCGATCTGAAAGAAACGGTAGAGACGGGCTCGTAGACCATGTCGGCGTACAAGGATTACTACAACACACTCGGCGTAAAGAGAGGTGCCTCGCAAGAGGAGATCAAGCGCGCCTATCGCAAGCTGGCCCGGCAACACCACCCTGACGTCAACCCGGGTGATCCGCAGGCAGAGGAGCGATTCAAGCAAATCTCGGAGGCCTACCACGTCCTCGGTGATGCGGACAGAAGGAAGGCCTACGATCGCGGTCCCGAGCGCTTTGCTCAGGAATTCGATCTGAGCGATTTCTCCCAACAGTTCAACCTGGCCTTCGGCGGCCGGGGGGGTGCCGCTCGCTTCAGCTTCGGGGGTATCGAAGACCTCTTCGGCGGGGTCTTCAGCGGTCAACAGGCGGGGTCTGGCGGAACACGATCGGTACCCTGGCAACAGCGCGCGGGCCGACCGGCGGCTCAGGCCGGTCGCGATGTCAAGGTTGCCTTGCGGTTGAGCTTCAATGAGGCGATGGAAGGTGTGGAGAAGACGGTCACTTTCCGGCGCCTCGTAGCGTGCGACGGATGCGGTGGCAGTGGCAGGAAGGGACCGTCCATTTGCTCCCGCTGCGGGGGCCGCGGTCAGGTTACCAAGACCGACAAGGCACGGGTCAAGATTCCCTCCTGTGTGGCAGACGGCAGCAAAGTACGTGTGCCCGGTAAAGGCGAGCCGGGGGCGGGCGGCGGGCTCGCTGGTGACCTTTATCTGCACATCTCCGTGCAACCAGACTCGCTCTTTCGCCGCCAGGGCAGCGATTTGTATGTCGAGGTGCCGGTGACCGTGTACGAGGCCGCCCTCGGCGGCAAGATCGAAGTGCCGACTCTCGATGGGTCGACCTTCATCAACCTTCCCGCCGGCACGCGCAACGGACAGGTCATCCGGCTCGGCAAGCGCGGGGCACATGCTCGAGGACCCGATCGCAACTCCGGCCGGGGCGACTTGTACGTCACCATGCGTATCGAGCTTCCTGAAGAGCTCGACGAAAAGACCAAGCAACTGCTGAGGAAGTTCAAACGCGATCACCCCTATAACCCGCGCACCAGCCCTGCAGATCGCTGAAGCCCCCACCAGCCGAGGCAAGAGATGTTGATTGGCAATTCGGCTCATCTGGATGGAGCATCGGTCCCAGGCCCTGAGGACGGTTGATCAGATGGTCGAGGAAAAAGCCATCACGACAGATGGGGGCGGGATGGGCGAGTCGGTGGAACCGTCGGCGGTGAAACTCGTCGATGCCGGCAACTATGAAAGGGCGCTGCTGGGCATCGCCAAGGCACTCAATGACAGCTTGACGCTCGAGACCGCGCTTTCGCAGGTGCTCGAGCTCACCGTCGGCGCCATTGACGCCGACGCCGTTTCCCTTTTCGTCACCGAGCGCTTTGAACGGCAGCAAGATCTGAAGGTGTCGTTCGCTCGTCGCGGTGGCGAGATCGAGCGGGGTGCCGTGTCCGTCGCCTTGGGATTGAGTGAGCATGTGCTGCGAACCGGCGAGTCCATACGTGTCGACGACGTATCGCAGGAGCCCCGCTTCAAGGGCAAGCTCGATCGTCGGTTCGGCACTCGGACTGGAGCCCTGATGGCCGTACCTTTGCAGAGGAGAGAGCACCGGGTTGGGCTCGTGGAGGCCATCCGGGAGAGTCTGGATCCCTTCACCACCGCCGACCTGGATTTCCTCAAAGCCGTGGCCGATGAGCTCGCCGTGGCGGTGGAGAACGCCAGGCTGGTGGAACAACTGCACTGGGATCTGCGGGCCCGCGAGTTGATGTTGGGGGCAGCGCGAAAGGTAGGTAGCTCGTTAGACCTTGACGAAGTGCTCGACGACCTGCTCACCGCTCTATTGGAACTGATTCCTTACGACGCCGGTGGCATTTATTTGTTGGACCACAAGACCGGAGGGCTCTATCGCATCAAGCATCGTGGTTATCGGCAGGGTACCGAGGAGGTTTTGCGCAACCGGCCGGGCAGCGGCATCACCGGGTGGGCTGTCAAGCAACGCCAGGGTGTCATTGTCGGGAACGTCAAAGCTGACCCGCGCTATATCGAGGCAAGGCCGTCGACGCGATCGGAAATCGCCGTCCCCATCGTGCAAGCCGGCCGGGTCATCGGTGTGATCACCCTCGAATCGGACCATGCTGATGCCTACTCTGAACGCCAGCTGATTCTTCTCGAGATGATCGGCGCACAGGTGGCATCGGCCATCACCAATGCGCGCTTCTTCCAGAACGAGATGGATCGGTTACGACTCGATCGCGAGCTCGAGCTGTCGCGAGAAATCCAGAGCAAGTTGTTCCCGTCGGGGTCCTTGCGCACCGCCCTCGTCGAAGCAACCGGCATCAACGTTCCCTCCAGCGTCGTTGGCGGCGATTACTACGACTATTTCGAGGAATGCGCTCGGCACCTCGGCCTGGCGATCGCCGACGTTTCGGGGCACGGCCTATCGGCTTCACTGCTGATGGCAGCTGTGCGTAGCGGCGTGCACCTGGCCGTCGGCGCCTGCAAGTCGCCGGCGTCCTTGGCCTCGCAACTCAACCGGCTTCTATACGACAGCACGCCCAGCAACCAGTATGTGGCCGCCGTCGTCGGCCTCCTCGACGCCAAGGAGGGGCGGCTGCGTTATTGCAACGCCGGCCATGTGCCACCCCTGCTCATCAGTCGCCGAGGGCACCGGTTGCTGGAAGGTGGGGGGCTCATTCTCGGCGCCTTCGCCGAGGCAAAGTACCAGGAACACGAGGTCCTGCTGCGGCCGGGAGACATGCTGGTCTTCTACACCGACGGCTTGACCGAAATGACCAACGCGGCAGAGGAGCAGTTCGGTCTCGAGCGTTTGGCCGCCACGATCGAGCGAGTCAAAGGTCGCTCCCTGGATGAAATCATCGAAGAGGTGCGCAGGGTGGCGAGGGCCCATCGCCGGGGCTTGCCGAGGCAGGATGACATCACCTTGATGTTGGTGCGCCTGGTCGGGCCCGTAGCAGGAGACCGAGGAGCTAGCCCGCATTTCTCAACGGGTCGTGAAGCAAGCGGGCGCAAGGGCTGCGAGGACAAGG
>JBHHYG010000172.1:0-7737 GCA_046757445.1 Acidobacteriota bacterium | reverse complement strand
GGCTCGACGCCACCAGCTCACGGCCGACCCGCTGCAGAGGTTGCGGCCGCCGGACGTGCCGGCGCCGGCTCGCCGCCGAATCCTTCCACAGCATCCGGCATCGCCGACACCCTGGGGGCGATCTTCTTTGTCGTCGACCTCCCGAGCCTCGACACGACCGACAAGCTGCGCTTCACCCAGGTATGGGAGGAGCTGGTCGAGGACACAGAGACTCTCAATCTGCCTCGTGCAACCTACGTGATCGGGCGAACGGGGCGCCTCGAGGAAATCACGCCGCTTTCCTCCGAGGCCGCCGACCTGCGCAGGGCGGCCGAGAAGATCCGCTCGCTTCCTCACGGCAACCGGTCAGTGCGCAAGCAGATCCTCGGCCTGAGCACGGCCTCGCCGAAAAGCGCCGAGGCCGAGGCCCGCGCCGAGGGCAGCAGGGAAAGGTTGCGGACCATCGAGACCCTGGAGCTGCTGGCCGGCTTTTGCGAAGCGCTCGCCGGCCGCCCGGGTCGCACGGCCTTGGTATGGATATCCTCCGGATTTCACGTCTATCAAATGGGGCCCTGGCAGTTCTTCTACCCGGATCGCTCAAGAGGGGCAGCTGGCCTCGATACGCCCGATCTCGCGATCCTCCAGCTTCAGGACAAGCTGCACCGCGCCGCCAACAGCGCCAATGTCAGCATCTACTCGGTGGATCCGATGAGGCAGAGGGCGATCTCCGCCTTCGACGCCCAAATGACCGGCACCGCTGGCCTCGGTGGGCAGGGCCCGGGGCAAAACGCCGTTGTTAAGGCGATTCGCAGTCGAGGCATGCGGATCGCTCTCGACAACCGCCGAGATGGCCTGCGCCGCGCCGCCGAGGAGACCGGACGGAAAGCCTTCATCGGCTGGGCCGACCTCGGCGAAGTGTTGCTGGAGATCGAGGCCGACACCAGCGAGTTCTACCTGCTGACCTACGAGCCGCCGCCACCCCACGGCGACGGCGAGTTCCACGAGATCGGTGTCGAGGTGAGGCGGCCCGACGTCAGCATCCGGGCCCGTAAGGGCTACGTCGATCTCGCCCCGGAGGATCGCCGCCTGCGCGCCGTCGAGGCCGCTCTCGCCCTTCCCGGCTCGGTCACCGATCTGCCGTTGCGGGCCCGCGCCTTCCGCAAGTGGTCGGCGAGCGGCGAGCCCGTCGTGCAGGTCGCCTTCGCTATCGACCGGGATGCCCTAGCCTGGGTCAAGAGCCAGGCAGGCTACGTCAGCACCGAAGTGGGTCTCCATCTGGTAGTGCTCAACGAGGACGACGACGCCGTCGAGAATGTCGACGAGTGGATCCGTCAAGACGCGCCAGCTTCCGACGCCGGCCGGCCGCTGTCGGGGCGGCCGCTGGTGCTGACCGAGGACTGGTCGCTGGAGCCGGGCACCTACGAGGTCCGGCTGGTGCTCGAGGACAGGCAGGGCGGCCGGCTGGGGGCGACGCGGCTGGAAGTGGAGGTGCCGGAACGCGATCGGGGACCGAGCTGGCAGACCAGCGACCTGATCCTTATGGCCTCGGACGGCAGCGAGGAGCCGCGGCCGGTGGTCGATGATCGGGTAGCGAACGACGATGTCACGCTGGCCTATCTGGAGGTACGCGGCGGGCAGGAGCCCACGCTCAGCGGTCAGATCCTGGACGCAGAGGGGAACCGGAAGCTTGTGGAGCTGAACGGGGTGCGGTTGGGGGCGGACAGCTCCCGGATCCACCGCGGAGGCATCTTCCTTCCGTCATTGGAGCCTGGAAGGTACATTCTTCAGGTCGTGCTCTCCGACCGGCCAGCCGGCCAATACCAAGTCTTTCGCACGCCCTTGCAGGTCACCCGGTCGCCGGGGACAGCCGCGACGAGATCGGAACGGGCACGCGGGTCGTCGTAGGATCCGTCCGCAATTGCGGGGCTCCTAGGCCGCGAGGACAAGGCGCGCGCCGGTTCGAGGGCGCAGGCGTACTGGTGCAGTACGTCGAGCCCTCGAGCCAAGCGCAACGCAGTCATCGCGCGCCATTGCAGCCGCGCAGCCGCGAGCCGTTGAGAAGTTCGGGCTAGTGGGGCTACGAGCCTGCGTCACTCCGCTCTGTCAATGCGTTGCGCACCACCTCAGATCGCCACACAGCCTCTACCTTCCACGGAACGCTGCCGAACACCGGCCGTGCAAGCGTCCAATGCACTGATTGCTTCGACGCCCATGATGTTTGTAGGGCCATCGACGCCGGAGCTAACATAGAAAAGAGATCGCACGTGCAGTAGCAGCAAACAGGATGACGACGATTCGCAAGCTCGCTGCCCAGGAATCGCAGGCTGGAAACGTTAATTCCGAAACGAACGCGCTTCAGCTGCTGAGCTGCTCAGGAGAGGTTGTAGCGCCTATGTGACCACAGGATCGAGCGCTGATGCCGCAGTTGCTGATCGCTCTTCTATCGGCTGCTCTCGTGCTCTCCTGTGGGGGACAACCTCGGGAGACGTCGCCAGGCCAGATTCCGATACGGGAATACCCGCCGGTGCCAGCCGAGCAGCGAGCGGCTTCACGGATCTTGCTGGAGGAAGACCTTGTCCTCGAGGACGATGAGACGACACTAGAGCATGCCTTCTACTACATTTCAGGTCTCGATGTCGACGCGCGCGGAAACATCTATGCGCTCGACGCGGGAGCTTATGAGGTACGGGTGTTTGCTCACGATGGCAGTCATCTTTTTAGTTTCGGGCGGCAGGGCCAGGGGCCCGGTGAATTCGAACAGCCGCGGGCCATCGCGCTGCTCAAGGATCAGATCGCGGTCCTTGCCGGTCCCAGGAAGCTCAGCATCTGGAGCCGCACGGGACAGCACGAGAATGACTATGCCCTTGACGACACTTTCATGCTCGCCTTCGGGATCGATCGAAACGCTTTCGTCGGGATCGTGGCCGACGGTTACGGCAATCCCCGCCTGTGGCCCTTCGCAGTAGCAACGGTGTCCTCCGTGGGTCGCGAGCTGGCCAGATTCGCCAGGACGACCACCGTGCGGGCCACACCCACTACGGGTCCGATTCCAAGGGTGGTCCGACCCCTGTGGGCGGTGTCGCGTGGCGGTGCGGTGTACGTTACTAGTGCTCACGAGTACGAGGTGGCGGCATATTCCGCCGACGGCACTCCAGCCTGGACGATCCGCGTGGACCAGCCTCCGAGAACGGTCACCGCAGAGGACATCGACCGAGCAATGGAGATAGCGCGACGCAGACAGCCCGGAGTAGGCCGGGCAGATTTCGACGAGTGGCCAGAACGCTTCCCAGCCCTGTCGTACATCGCCGTCGACGGTCATGGCCACTTATACGTCTATCCGTTCATCTGGCGCGGCGATGTACGAACCGAGAGGCCCGTCGATGTTTATTCTCCGGAAGGTGAGTGGATCTTCTCGGCAATGATCAAGGATTATCTCTGGTGGATCGGTTGGGACAACTACCTATACGCTTTCGGTGAACATCCGGAAAATGGCGAGTCGAGCGTCTTTCGATTTCGAATTGTGGAGGAACCTTTCTGATATCCGAAGCTGAGGTTGACTGATGGGAGATGCGAACTCGACGACGCGCTCGCGCTGCCAAAGCTCCCTCCGGGTGATTATCTGCTAGAAGTAGGCGTCACCGACCTGCAGGGCGGTCAACCAGATGATGATTTTTATGGGTGTCCGGGATTGACGGGTAGATCTGCTAGCATAAGGATACCAAAACGCTATAGGAGGAGTTCCCATGGCATCCGTGCTCATCAAGAACTTGCCCGATGTGCTGCATCGTCAGCTCAAGCGCCGTGCCGAACTACACCATCGCAGCCTGAACCGTGAAGTCATCGCCCTGATCGAAGATGCGCTTCGCAGCCAACCCGTCGAGGAACTGCCCGCAGCGGTCAAGCTGCGCAAGCCCCTGACTCAGCAGACCCTGGACCGAGCCCGCAAAGAGGGCCGTGCGTGATCGTCGTCGACGTCAACATCATCCTCCATGCGCTCACCGCAACGCCTCAAAACGAGTTGGCGCGTCAACTGCGCAGGCGTGACAGCGACTGGCTGGCGCCACCGCTTTGGCGGCACGAAATGCTGAACGTTCTCGCCACCTTGACACGTCAGGAAGTACTCGCCCGGCAATCGGCACTCACGGTCTGGCAAAACGCCCTAGACCTCATGGCCGCGAGGGAGCAACCGCCGGACATGGAGCATGCCTTTTCCTTGGCCATCGCGCACGGTATCAGCGCCTACGACGCCCAATATATTGCCCTGGCTGAATCACTGGATGTGCTGATGGTGAGCGAGGACCGGAAGCTGAACCGGCTGCTGCCGCAACGGGTCATTTCACTGGCACAGGCCCTGGCGTGAACCGCATCTGCTAAGACGGGACACGACCCCAAGATCCTGTACGGTCCGACGCACACGACCCCCAGATCTTGTGTTGACAGCCGCAAGGGAGCCGAATATCTTGGCCACCAACGCCGCCACACTGCCGTCATGGAGTTGACCAGCCGGTTTGTTCAAGAGGTCGTTTCACCGCCGCCCGAGGTGACGCTGGCGGGGATGACCCGTAACGCTCCCGACCTGCCGACATCGGCCGCCAAGACCTGCTACGCGCCGAAGCTGGTCGAGGCCCGTCCCGCCAGCGAGTATGCGGATCCCGAGAAGGAGAAGGCGGTGCGGAATCGCATCACCGCCCTGACCTACGAGGCCGGCCACCACACCGTCTACCAGCACGTCACCTATACGTTTGCGCTGCGGGGAGTCTCTCGCAACCTGATCCACTGTTTTCTTCACGCCTTCCCCTTTTACAACACCGAGCAGCAGAGCCAGCGCTACGTGGAGATGAAGGTGGCGTCGGTGACCGTTCCTCCCTTCGCCCGCGAAGAGCATCGCCGCCTCTTCGAGAGCGCTGTCATCGATGCCTGGGAAACCTACTATCGCCTCATCGAGGCCCTGCGCCCCCATGTCGAGGCCATCTACAAGCAACAGCTGTGGGCGCACCGGCCGGCCTTCGCCGCCTGGGAAGAGGGCAAGATCGACAAGATGGCGCTCGAGGTGGCCCGCTACGTGCTGCCCATCGCCTGCCATGCCGACTTTTACTACACCATCAACCAGATCACCCTGCTGTCGCTGAACCGCTTACGCCGCTTGCCGCAGGTTCGCTGGGAAGCCGATCGGCTGATCGGGGCGATGGTCGAAGCGGCGGCGAAGGCGGATCCGGGCTTCGCCGCACTGCTCGAGAATCCTCTCTCCGATCCGTACACCACGGAGGGTAGCCTCGAGGCCCTGCTGGCGGGCAAGCACGGCGTTGCCGGTGCGGGGCAGGCCGAGAGCTTCGATGCCCAATGCGACGGCCTGGTGTCGCGGTTGCTGAGCTGGCCGCAGGTGAATCATCGGGGTGGCCTCGTCGGCCTGTTGGCCGACGCCCTACGGCTCGAGCTCGGCCTGCCAGCGGGTCAGGGAGATGATGCGGATCTGATCGCCGATCTCCTTGATCCGGCCCGCAACCCCTACCTCTCCTCGACCCTCAACCTGGTTCCCTACGCCCCTGCCACGCAAGTGCTGCACCATGGCACCTTCACCTTTGCCAAGCGGCTCTCCCACACTGCCGACAGCCAGAACCAGCGCCATCGCACCATGCGTGGCAGCCGCCAGCTTCTGATCTTCGGCCATCTGCGGCGGCCCGACGTCGTCGTCCCCGACCTGATCGAGAGCTGTCCCGAGGCCCTGAGGGTCTTCGACGCGGCGATGGCTCGGACCTGGGAAAGGATCAACCGGCTCGTCGACGACGGTGTACCGATGGAATACGCCGCCTACCTCTATCCCAACGCCAAGGTGGTGCGCTTGTACGAGACCTGCGACCTGGCCGGCTTGCTGCACAAGGCCAACCTGCGCTTGTGCTTCCGAGCCCAGCGGGAGATTTTCGAGGCCACCCGCCAGGAGGTACGGCAGATCGGCGACCTCTACCCGGAGGTGGTTCGCTACTTTGCTGCCCCCTGCGTGGTGCGCCATCGGGCTGGCAGGCGACCGGTCTGTCCCGAGAAGAAGGGCTTTTGCGGCGTGCCCGTGTGGAAGGAGCCCGAGTCGGCTCGGCTACTCTGACGGCTCGTCTTTGGGCCTCGAGCCGGGCGCCAGGGGGGTCTTCCGCCACCCGTCACAGGTATCGAAGCAAGACCAGGGTAACGTCGTCGTGGTAGTAGATGAGACCTTCGCTGTGCTTCGCCACCGCGGCGAAAATCTCCTCGGCTAGCGTGCACACGTCGGCGCCGGGATGATCGTCGATCACCTCGAGCAGCCGCTGCTCGCCGAACTCTTCCTCGGACGGGTCGCCGGCCTCGGTGACACCGTCGGTGTAGCAAAGCAGCAGATCACCCGATTGCAGGTCGCGCTGCTGAACTTCGTAGGTGCGGTCTGCGAACAGGCCCAGCGGCAGGCCGCCGCCCGTTAGACGTTGCACTTCGCCCTGGCGCAGCAGCATCGGTGGATTGTGGCCGGCGTTGACGTACAGGAGCTTGCCGCCGGGATCGACGTGGCCGACGAAAAAGGTCGCGTAGCGTTCCGGCGTCGTGCGCTGTACGAGGAACTGGTTGACGTGCTCACAGACCTTGGCGAGGTCTTTCTGGGCGGCAGATTCTGCCAGGAACGAGGACTGTAAGGTGGACATCAGCAGGGCTGCGGGAACACCCTTGCCGGAGACGTCGCCCACCGCTAGCCCGAGGCTTTCGCCGCTCGCCTTGAAGACCTCGTAGTAGTCACCCCCCACCTGCCGGGAGGGTAGGTTGCGACCGTAGACCTGGGCCCAGGGGAGCTCGGGAAACTGGTGTGGTAGGAGGCTCTGCTGGATCTCGCGCGCGACCTCGATCTCTTGCTCCAGCCGGCGCTTCTCCAATGCTTCCTCGTAAAGACGAGCGTTGTCGATGGCCATGGTAGCGTGGCTGGTGAAGGACTCGAAGAGCGCCAGATCCTGGTCGGTGAAGAAGTGAGTCGGTGAGCGCCTGTCCACGTAGATGACGCCGATCATCTTGGTGCCGCCATCATCATCCTCGGCAGCTTCTTCGAGCGAGCTGAAAAGCTTTGCCGTATCCCCGAGCACCGTTCCCAGGATGGTGTCGCCGGCGCTGAGATCCATCACATCCTGGCCGACAACCGGACCAGCGGTTGCCTCACTGATGCGATGGGACAGGCGCAGGGGGACGCACATGACGGTGCGCAAGTTGAGCCCGACGATGCTCTCCTGACCGCTGAAGTGCGCGTCTTGGGCTGCATCGGTGAGAATACGGGGCCGGCCGGTGTTGAAAACGTCGGCAACGACGCTGGAGCTGTACTGGGTCTGCCGCAGGTCCGAGGTGTCGAAGTTCCGCTGCACCCTCAGCAGCAGATGGTCGGCATCCTCTCCTAGCAACAGCATGCCCCGTTCAGCGCGGGTCAGAGCCAACACTGCCTCGATCACCTTGTTGAGGACGTCGTCGAGCCGCAAGGTCGAGTTCAGGGCCTTGCTGATCTCCAGCAAGGCCCAGAGGTTTCTCAGGTTCTCGGCGGTGGGCGCGCTGCTTCGGAAGTAGCGGGTGTCTTCGTTCAGGTTCCGGTGGTCGAAGCGACCTCCGATCTCCCGCTCCATGATCTCCTTGAGGCGCTTGAGGTCGACCACCATCCCGGTCTCGGGATCCGGCTCGCCCTGCAGCGTGACCTCCAGCACGTAGTTGCAGCCGTACTGGGCCGTTCCCGCCTTCGCGCCGAACACGCTGCGGTTCCGCGCTTCGTCC
>JBHHYG010000171.1:0-7765 GCA_046757445.1 Acidobacteriota bacterium | reverse complement strand
CTCCCGCGGGTGGGGCCGAAGGCGGCATCGGCGAGCCCCGGCGGGGTACCCAAGACCGACCACTGCCGAAGCGGGTAGCAAAAACCGCCCCTAGCCCTACCAGCGCCCCCACCGTCCACAGCAGACTGCCGAAGACGGGGAAATAGCGCAGGATGCCGAACACCACACCGCCGGCCAGAACGATGGCGATCTGCGATGCTTCGGGGCGCCCAACGAGCCGCATGACGCGGCCGCCGATGCTCTGGAAGACCGCCACCACGCCGAGGATGTAGGCCAGCCACCAGGCGAAGATCAAGGCGATGAGAAACGGGATGCCGACGAGCAGGATCGACAGCACGCACAGCACCAGAAAGGCGAAGGCCAAGGCTAGAAAGCCGACGATGCCGATGGCACCGAGACGCACCGGCGCGCGTGAGACCGCGTAGCTGGCGGATGAGACCCGATCCCCCACCAGCGCCACAGTCAGCAGAGCGAGCAGCAGCCAGTAGAGCAGCTGGGTTGTCCTGCCGAAGATGACGAAGGGGGTGAACCGCCACCAGCCGCCCCACCAGAGGGGCGAGAAGCCACCGAAGACGTGGTCGAGGCCATAGCCAAAGCTGACGTTGACCAGCTCGCCCTCGATGACCGCCGAGGGATTCCGGGAAAGGCTGCCACCAACGACGGTGGCGTCGCCACCGACATGGGCGTCGGGTCCCAGTCGCAGACGGCCACCCACCGCCACCACATCGCCGCCGACGGTGCCGTTGACGGTCAGCGAGCCGCCGATGACCACGACATCGCGGCGGGCCCTGCCATCGACGCGGATGGAACCACCCAAGGCCACGAGATCCTCGCGCGCTACCTCGCCCTTCTCGACGACGATGCTACTGCCCATGACGAAGCCACCGTTATCAGCCTCGATGTTGAGGCAACCGGTGACCACCAGCCCCGCAACCACCAGCAGCGCCAGATAGACGCGACGCTGCCAGCTGCCAGGTTGCCAGCACCTGCGCTGTCTACGCGTGAACATCAGATTAAACCTCCTCGTCGACAGTTACCGCCGCCGCTGGTAGTTGAGCACCATGCGAGTGAAAACGTAATTCAACGTCACCGTGATCAGCAGGATTGCAAGCTGCACCATCCAGCCACTGTTGGCAGCAACGACGAAGAACCGGAGCACCAGCACGCCCAACGCCTGTGCCAGCGCGTAAGCCGGCTCCAGAAACTGTCGTCCGAAGCTCATCAAGAAGCCACCGAACTCTACGCCGCCGCTGATGACTTCGTACAAGACAGCGGGCGCATCGCCACCCACGACGTTGCTGCGCACAGCCTGCCAGGCGGCAACCCCGAGCAATAGAAGCAGCGAGGCGGCCAGCCCGGTGCCCCAGGCAGCGACTCGCCGCCAGGGTACCCTGGTCGGTGGGCGATAGGCCGGTTGTTGAGCCACCCGCGCCATGACCGCATCGACAAAGTCGGGCGGGGGCTCGATCCCCTTGAGGCAATTCAACCGCTCGAGTAACTGCTGCTCGAAAGCGAGGGCCTCGCGGCAGGCGCCACATGCCTGGAGGTGATGCTTGACCCACAGCATGCCGTCAATCGACAAGGCGCCCTCCAGGTAGGCTGTCAATCGGTCGCGATCGGGGCGATGCTCGCTCATGGCAAAACTTCCGGCTCATGGACTGCACCGGACTCCGACTGCAGCAGATCCACGAGCTCCTTTCGCAGTGCCTCGCGGGCGCGGAATATGCGAGTTTTCACCGTGCCGATGGGCAACTCAAGGGCCTCGGCGATTTCCTCATAGGAAAGTTCACCTGCATGCCGCAACATAATGGGCTCCCGATATTTCTCTGGCAACGACTGAACCGCCGCAAAGACACGACCCTGGAACTCACTGTCCAACAACAGGGCCTCGGGCCCGGGCCCGGCAGCAGCGATCTCACGCGCCGCCGTGCCATCCTCGAACTCCAGCGGCGCGTCCAGCGATACCATGCCGACTCGGCGCCGGCGCAGCTCGTCGATGGCGGCGTTTCGGGCAACGCGGAACAGCCATGCCGCGAACGGATACCGTGGCTGGTAGCTCGCCAGGCCCGTATAGGCTTTCAAGAAGATATCCTGTGACAGATCCACGGCATCCTCGTAGCGTCCTAAGATGCGACAAACGTAGTTGACGATTTGCGCCTGGTAGCGTTCGACCAGCTCCGCGAAGCGATACTGCTGTCCTTGAAGAACCGCCTCGACGATGGCTCGATCATCAGCGCCCATCTAAGCGTCCGTCATCGGTCCTAACTACGGTTCAGCAGGCGATATTGTTTCGCCCTGCTGGCCTTCGGACATCGCCGGCGTGACAGGCTCGTTGCGGTACTCTCCGCTCTTTTCACTGTACCGGCTGCCCGATGCTACCATCCGGTTTGATGATTGACATCGGCAACAACGTACAAGCCGTACGGGATCGCATCGCCGCCGCTGCGGCCAGGGTCGGGCGTAGCGCCGAAGAGGTAAGCCTGCTTGCGGTCTCCAAGACCATAACACCGGAGCGCATCGATGCGGCTCTGGCCGCAGGCATCAGCCTCGTGGGTGAAAACCGGGTCCGGGAAGCCGCTGACAAGATGCCATTGGTCAAGGGAAGCGCCGAGTGGCACTTCATCGGCCCCCTGCAGAGCAACAAGGCGAGGATGGCCGCAGCCCTTTTTCGCGCCATCCACTCGCTGGATCGGCCGTCACTCGTGAAGCGCCTGGCAGCATGCGCGGACCCACGCCGGGCGCCCTTGGAGATCTATGTACAGGTGAAGCTGCGCTCGCCGGAGAGCGGCGGCACGCAACTGCAAGCTGTACGAGACCTTTGCCGGGCAGTAGACGGCACGGGTCGATTGCGGCTCAAAGGCCTGATGACCATGGCCCCGTTTGACCCCGATCCCGAGGCTGCTCGCCCGACCTTCCAGAAGCTGAGGGAGTTGCGCGACAGGATCCAGAAAGGCGATGCTTGTCTGTCACCGCTAGGGCTGTCAATGGGAATGAGCGGCGACTTCGAGGTGGCAATCGAAGAAGGGGCTACAATCGTCAGAGTCGGAACCGCGATCTTCGGGCGGCGGCACTGATGAGGACCGCCCCTAGGAGCCTCAGCAGATATCCGTGTTCTTGATCCGAAACCTCATGCTGGCAACGGCGAACATTCTCGACATGGCACTGTCTCTGTACATGTTGCTGATCATCGCCAGAGCCCTCATTTCGTGGGTTTCACCGAGCCCCTACAACCCCATCGTACAGTTCCTCTACACGGTCACCGAGCCGGCGCTGCGGCCCGTGCGAAGGTGGCTGCCCATGACCGGCATCGACGTATCGCCGATCATCATCATCCTGATTATCGTCTTTGTGCGGCAGTTTGCCGTAGAATCGCTGAGGCAGGCGGCATTGATGCTCCGGTAGGATGATGGCGCTAGAAGCCCGCATTTCTCAACGGGTTGCGTCGCGAGCGCGCCCTTTGCCGCGCCCGCAGCAGCAAGCTGTTGAGATATACGGGCTAGAAAATCACCGGTCCCTCATAGCGGGCCTCGAAATGCCAGGGGTAGACATAGATACCGGCAAAATCGACGTCCACGGTATACGCCACCTCGACAATCAGGTACTTGGATCCGGGGCGTCGGATGGCGATGTCGCGGCCTCTGATCGGTAAGCCGAGGGTGGCTGCCCGCTCGATGAGGGCCTGCCGGATGTTCTCGTCGGTGGCTCGCCTGCGGCGGCTGGCGGCGAAGATCACCTGATCACGGACGGCGTCTTCAAAAGCATAGGCGGAGGCGCGCACCGGGATCATCTTCATGCCCACATATACGGCAGTGCCCACCAGCAGGAGTGCGATCAGGCCCCGTAGCGACGCCCTCCCCGAGGCGCTCCGCAGCTGCAACCGCCTGCCTGGTGACCTGATCCTCGTTGACCTACTTGAGGCGATCATCCCCTTGGTCCTTCCCGGAAACATCCTGGCAGGCTGCTAACGGATAAGGTGAAAGGATCGGTCCCAGCGCGTGCGAGTGAAAAAATGGAGGACCACGTCCGTGAACTGCACCATGCGGTCACCCATGCTGGTCGGAAAGAAGGCGTGCTCTGGCGCCTCAAAGGACCAGTACACGAGCATCGCCTTGCCCTTGATCAGGGGCCGCGGCACCGACCCCCAGTACCGTGAGTCGCGGCTGTTATCCCGATTGTCGCCGAGAACATAGTACTGGCCGATGCCGACCTGTTCGGCACGATCAGTGTCATGATGCCGGCCACCGTACGCGGCCTCATGGTTGGCAAAAGGCTCGTCCTGGGCCACATCGTTGACGTAGACGACCCCATTTGTCACCTGCACCGATTCTCCCGGCAACCCCACCACCCGTTTGATGAAATCCTTGTCTGGTTCCTGTGGAGCCCGGAAAACCAACACGTCCGAGCGCTGTACAGGGCGCACCGGCAGCAGCCAGCGCTCGAGGGATGTGGCGGTGGGCCCGAAAATGAACTTGTTGACCAGGATGTGGTCGCCGACCAGCAGGTTGTTCTCCATCGAGCCGGTCGGAATCTTGAAGGCCTGGAAAACAAAGGTACGGATGAAGAGCGCCAGGATCGCGGCGATGAGGATCGATTCGGTGTACTCGCGCAGAGTTGATTTTTGCATGTCTGATGGATGATGGTCAGAAGTAGCCTCTAGACACTTCTCTTATCCTGATATGAATCTGATGGGGGCAATTTTATCTCGCCGTAGAACGGCTTCAAAGCCCTCCTCCTCGCTCTCTTTGGCCAGCCCGTATTTCTCATCGGGCTAGGTCGCGAGGGCGTGGTAAGGCCCTCGGGCTTTCCCCTCCCCCAGTTTCATCCCAGGCAGACCCTCAGGCGATCTGCTGCAGGGCCAGGAAGGCCTCTTGAGGTACGTCGACCCGCCCTACGCGCTTCATGCGCCGCTTGCCTGCTTTCTGTTTCTCCAAGAGCTTGCGCTTGCGCGTGACGTCACCCCCGTAAAGCTTCTCGGTGACATTCTTGCGCAGCGCCCTTATGGTCTCGCGGGCGATCACGCGGGAACCGATGGCTGCCTGGATGACGACGACGAACTGCTGTCGTGGGATCAACTCTGCCATCTTCTTGACCAGCGCGCGTCCCCTCCGATAGGCGCGGCTGCGATGGGTGATCAACGACAGTGCATCGATGAGCTCACCGTTCAGCAACACGTCGAGGCGGACGAGATCGCTGTCCTGGTAACCGTCCCACTGGTAATCCATCGAGGCATAGCCGCGTGAGGCCGACTTGAGCCGATCGTAGAAGTCGAGGATCACCTCGGCCAGCGGCAAGCGATACTCGAGCAGCACTAAGTGGGAGTCGAGGAACTCGAGCCGGACTTGCTCGCCGCGGCGGTCCTCGCAGAGCTTCAGCAGGCCTCCCAGATAGCTGTCGGGAGTCATGATCGTCGCTCGGATGGTGGGCTCGGACATGCTCTCGATCCGCTGCGCCGGCGGCAGAGCAGAGGGGCGTTCGATCTCCAAGCGCTCGCCGTGAGTGTCGGAGATCTGGTAGCGAACCCCCGGCGCGGTGGTGATCAGGCTCAAGTCGTATTCACGCTCCAGGCGCTCCTGGATGATCTCCATGTGCAGCAGGCCGAGAAAACCACAGCGGAACCCGAAGCCTAAGGCCTCGGAGGTCTCGGGCTCGAAAAAGAAGGAAGAATCGTTAAGGCGCAGCTTGGAGAGCGCCTCACGCAAATCGGTGACATCGCTGGCGTCGGTCGGATAGAGGCCACAGAAGACCATCGGCCTGACCGTCTGGAAGCCCGGCAGCGGCTCATCTGCGGACCGTTTGGCATGGGTGATGGTGTCACCGATCTGGGTGTCGGCCAGCTCCTTGATCGCGGCGGTCAGAAACCCCACCTCGCCCACTTGCAACCGGTCGATCGCCATCGGCTTGGGTGTGAAGACACCGACACTGTCGATAGTGTATTCGGCGCCGGTTGCCATCAACCGAATACGTTCGCCGCAGCCAAGGCTACCTTCCATCACCCGCACCAAAGTTACCACGCCGCGATAGGAATCGAACCAGGAGTCGAAGACCAAAGCCGCCAGCGGTGCGTCGCTGTCACCGCCCGGAGGCGGTACCCGGTCGATGATCGCCTGCAAGAGACGATCCACTCCTTCGCCTGTCTTCGCCGAGACCAGCACCGCCCGCTCCGCATCGAGACCCAGTTGTAGGAGCTGATCGCGGACTCGGTCCGGATCG
Source organism: Acidobacteriota bacterium (assembly GCA_046757445.1). Taxonomy (GTDB): domain Bacteria; phylum Acidobacteriota; class UBA890; order UBA890; family UBA890; genus JBHHYG01. The sequence goes on along the minus strand of JBHHYG010000171.1, from coordinate 1,555 downwards.
GCCTGTGGCAAATCGATCTTGTTGATCACCGGGATGATCTCGAGGTCATGCTCAACTGCCAGATATGCGTTCGCCAAGGTCTGTGCCTCGACCCCCTGGGCCGCGTCAACGAGCAGCAGCACCCCCTCGCAGGCGGCCAAGCTACGAGATACCTCATAGGCAAAATCGACATGACCCGGCGTATCGATGAGGTTGAAGAGATAGTCGCTGCCGTCCTCCCCCCGGTAGGCTAGACGGGCAGCGCGCGCCTTGATGGTGATGCCACGCTCTCGTTCCAGCTCCATGTCATCGAGCACTTGCCCTGCCATTTCCCGCTGGCTGAGGGCCCCCGTGAGCTCGAGGATCCGATCGGCAAGGGTCGACTTGCCATGGTCGATATGGGCGATGATGGAAAAGTTGCGGAGGTTTGTTGATGCCATGGATCACCCCGTTCTACAACCAGCGGCCAGCCTGTGCTAGCCCGCATTTCTCATCGGTCTCCTGCTGCGGGCGCAGGTTTTTCAGCCGCTTGCCGAACCCTGCCAGGCGAGGCAGGCAGCGCCTACCAGGCCCGCCTTGGCGCCGAGAACGGCAGCGACGAGATCACAGTCCTCCCAGGCCTCTGTCCAGGCCCGACGGGCCGCCTCCTGGCGGGCCGGGCCGACCAACCATCCGCCAGCATCGGCAAGCCCACCGCCGATGACCAGGCGCTGCGGGTTCAGCAAGTTCACGAGGATCGCCAGGCCGATACCGAGGTAGCGACCACAGGCCGCCAACGCGGCTCGCGCTGCAGCATCGCCGGATGCCGCCCGCCGGCCGACCTCGGCCGCATCCACCTCGCCCTCCTGATCGCCGGCGGCTTCAAGGTAACGGCGCACAACCGCTGCCGCCGCCACTTCGGTCTCAAGGCAACCGTGGCCCCCACATCCACAGGGGCTCCCGTGCGATCGCACCACGATGTGCCCGATCTCGCCAGCGAGGCCGCCGTGGCCTCGCCACACCCGGCCAGCCTCGATGATAGCACCACCGACACCAGTACCCAGAGTCAGACAAACCGCGACATCGGCGCCGACGGCAGCGCCGAAGTGCGCTTCCGCCAGGCCGGCGGCGTTGGCGTCATTGTCGATCCGCACCGGCAGCGCAAATCGGTCGCTCGCCGCCGAGGTTATCGGGAAGCCGTCCAGATATGGAAGGTTGGGGGCCCGTCTCACCACCCCGCGGCGCTGATCGATGAGGCCCGGCAGACCGATGCCGATGCCCACCGCGCTGCCGGGGCCGAGGCTACACCAGGGATCTACGGCCTCGGCCACCGCCGCCACCATCGCCTGGCCGGAACCGTAAAGAGAGGCGATACGACGCTCCTCGAGGATCGATCCCTGCCCGTCCACCAGGCCGAGCTTGATGGAGCTGCCACCTACGTCGACGCCGATGGCCCGGCGGCAGCGGTCGACCGCTATCGAGCTGCTCATGCCCTGTTGCCGTGCGAAACCGGGCTGTCGCCCAGCGGCCATCGGGGCAGAACGCTGACCTCGTAACCATCCGAGCCCCCCTCTCGCAACAACGCATGCGCCCAACC
>JBHHYG010000170.1:0-7781 GCA_046757445.1 Acidobacteriota bacterium | reverse complement strand
CTGGGAGCCGACCCAAGAGAAGTACCCTAGGACACCGACGTCCTCCAAGGTTATCGAGGCAGTTCTGCGCACAACGACGCCACGGTTCGGGCCCTACCGTGCCGCGCTTGGTGCGTGCAAGAACGCGCTGCAAAAATGCGGCATTGATACGAAGCGGAAGATGGAAAAACGGAAGTGGTTATTCATCAGGACCCTGCGTTCCCTCTGTGGTGACCCCGTGATCGAATGGATGGACGCGGCCGCCATCGCCGGAGTTGAAAAGTTCGCACGCTTGCTCGGCAGCGGCGGCGGCAGTGACGGCAACGCGCACTTTTCCGACAATTTCATGCAGAACCTGTGGGACGTTCTGCCCGATTTCGATGACCAGAGAAAGGGAAATCGGCGTCAACCGGTTCCGTCCGCGCTGGAGAGCAGTCGAAGGCTGCTTAACGATGCCTTGTTTGCCGTTGCGTGCCATGACCACGTCAGAAAGCGTACATCATCTCTCTTTGACTCCGGGGCCGTGGGAGGGGCAAATGCCACTCAAGGCATGGAGCGCGAGTCACTCTCGAATCCTTGGGATGTGGTTCTGCTTCTGGAAGGGACAGTGTGCTTTGCAGGGGCCGCGGCGAAGCGCCTCGCAGCCGACGTGTCCGCCGAAGCGGTGTTCCCGTTTCAGGTGGCACCCTCTGTGACCATTCGGGACAGACTTGCCGAGAAAGAGCGCTCAGGCAGTGAGGTCTGGCTTCCGCTCTGGACTCGCCCGGCACGATCGGATGAGATCCTCCTCTTTCTCCGAGAAGGGCGCGCTCAGTGCGGGGCGAGACCCGCGAGGTCGGGCGTGGACATGGCACGAGCCATCGCGTCGCTCGGAGTCGATCGTGGGATCCAGGCATTCCGGCGGTACATAATCGTCAAGGGGCGTGTCGGTGGTGACAACTACAACACCGCCGCCTTACTGGGACGGTTCGAAGTCGTCGAGCGTTCCGATGCAGACCTCCTCCGTGAGGCAGACTCCTGGCTCGATCGATTCCGAAGGGCATGCTCCGGTAAGGATGCTCTTCCGCGTGTCGTCTCGGCCCGGCGCGGCATCGATGCTGCGGTCTTCGAGTTCTGCAAGTACGGTGGAGCGTCGTTCTTCCAGGCGATTCTTGTCGCCCTCGGCGTGGCCGAACGCGAACTGGCCACAGCAGAGCGGCTGAGGAGCAAGAGGAAACTGCGGCCTCTTGCTGGTCTGTCAGCCGACTGGATCAAAGCTGCTGACGACGGGTCGGCGGAATTCGCAGTGGCCCGGGCCGTTGCCTCGATCCATGACCCGGAAAAAAAGATCGGGCCGATTCGTTCCAACATAGAGCCGGTCGTGGTTGGCCGCGGGAAACAAGGCAGAAGGCACGCCAACTGGGCGGAGAGAGAGCGCGCCGTCGTCTGGAATGCCGCCGATCTCGCCACAAACATGGGAGGCGTCCTCCAACGGCGGATGATGGACGGCCAGCGTGCCGGCTGCAAGCGCCTGCCGCTGGAGGGACGTTTCAGTGCCCCATTGGAGGTGGTGGCGAAATGTCTTGCAGGCGAGCTGGACGAGGAGCGCATCGAGAAACTGATATGGGGACTGACGTTGATCGATGACGACGGTGCCCGGAGCCCTGCCCGGCGGGAAACACCCGACTCGTTGTTACCGCGTGCCTATGCCCTGCTGAAGCTGCTGTTCCTGCCTCGACCGCTCGTTGTTGAACGGGGTGCAGGCGGCACGCCTGCCGCTCGTCTGCTGCGGGACAAAGAACCGGGTGGGATTGTCATACGACCTGAACCGTCCGTCCTGCATCTGATCCGGGGCGGCCGGCTTGGCGAAGCATGCGCCATTGCCATGCGCCGTCTGCGGGCGTCCGGCCTTGAATCTATGCCAGGACCGATACGTGGAAACCGTATCCGCGATGATGACTGGGCGGAGTTGGATGAAATCGGCCGGGGAAGCCTGAGAGCCCAGAATCTCATGGGGGCCTTGCTGATTCCCATTCACGATAGTGCTGTCAACCGAATTGTCCGTCTTGTCGGGCGTATCCAAGAGACCCGCGACGAACCGGCATGACCAGCCCGAGAAACCGCCTTCGAAGGAGGTAAACCATCATGATCGAAGGGTATGACAAACTCGACAACGCTCCGCGCCTGCTCATGGAGGCGAAACTGAGACCGCTGCAAGGCCAGCGCTTCCAGCCCACAGGTTTTGCAGACCTCGGGCCGGCCCGGTACAAGCTCCCTGACGGGACCGAGATGTTGCTGGTTGAGTCAGTGCAGTCCGTCGCAAACCGGATGGAGCTGGCCTGCTGGGATCAAGCCAACAATGACTTGATCGAAGAATTGAAGGGCCTGCCGTACATTTGGGTCAAGAAGCCTGGAGATACGACCCTGACCAACTCCGTTCTCGAAGCCCACCGCATCAATTCCCCCTACATACTTGAGGGGCAGGACAGAAATGTCTTCGAAAAACTGAAGCAGGAGGCCGCCAGCATGGAGGTGGGGCCGGTCGATATCCGTGCCCTGGCCAGATTGATCCTCAAGTATGATGCCAACGCCGTTGTTCATGGTGTCTTTCTGGCCAAGAAGGATCTGGCTGGCGGCCGTCTTCGTCTGCCGCGGCTGCTCGGTGGGTTCGTCGAGGCTTCGGATGTACGCCCGGCGGAAAGCGGCGGTGTGAAGAACGATCGTGTGGATCCATCCGGAGATACCAGACAGGGGTATGGCAATGTTCCCTTCCATTCTACCGAGTTCGTTGCGAAGGACATCAGGGCCTTCTTCAATCTAGACCTCGCGCTTCTGCGCGGTTATGGATTGGGCCAAGACGCGACCAACCTGCTCATCAGTCTGTCTCTTTTCAAGGTCCGGCGGTTCCTTTCAACAGCTCTACGGCTTCGTACCGCATGTGACTTGCAGATGGAGGGGGAACTCACCGTCACGAAGCCGGAGGGACTGCAGATCCCGACCGAAGATGCGCTCCTCGCCGATTGCACTGATCTCATTCAGAAGTGCACAGAGGTCAGATTGTTCGCCCGTCCGGCAGTCACAGAGGTCGAATGGAAACCGGCGAAGAGGAAGGACACGGACAGGAAAGGGGACAGCGACGATACAGGAGAAGAAAGCGCAGCGGAGGGCGAGGCACGATGATCGCTATTTCCCTGCGTTTCCTCGCTGGCCGCTACCATGCAACACCATGGGGCCGGCATGTCAATGAGGGCGCCGTGGAGTGGCCCCCTTCCCCCTGGCGCATCCTGCGGGCCCTGGTGGCAACCTGGAAACGCACGCTGCCCGAGCTGCCCCAAGAGCGCGTCGAGCCGATCTTCCGTGCTCTGGCCGATCCGCCGGAGTTCGTCCTGTCTCCCGCCTCGACGGGTCATACCCGCCACTACATGCCGTGGTTCAAGAAGGGCCCGGACGACCGAACGCCCGTTTTCGACACCTTTGTCGTCGTGGCACGCGAATTGGTGGGGAATGGACACCGATGGCGCCCGTTGCCGGTGGTTGCCCGTTGGCCGAGCGCCTTACTCGAAGACTCGCCACGCCAGACGCTCACCCGCGTGCTTGGCAACCTGAACACCTTGGGCCGCTCGGAGTCCTGGTGTGAAGCGAAGCTTGCAGACGGCGACGACTATCCGGGAACACTCGTGTGCCGTCCGCTCCAGGGCGACACACCTCACGACTGCGAGATCGTCCGGCTGCTCTGCCCGGCCCCGGAGAGCGCGCTGGCCGACGACCACGTCGTTACGGCCACGGCTGAAACCACGGGCCGGGGAAAACACAAGCAATCTGCACAGAAGCGCTCCACCACCTACGACCCTGCTTGGAATCTCTGCATGGAGACGCTTCAACTGCACAAGGAGCGCAGGTCCGACCCGCCGGGTTCGCGGTGGGTTGCCTACGCCCGCCCTAGCGACAGCTTCAAGATCGCGTCCCGCCGTCCGCCGCACCGGCCTCGGTCTCTTCCAGGCATGCACGTTGCCCGTTTTGTTCTCGACTCGACTGTGCTGCCTCTCGTGACGGAGACGCTTCCCGTAGCGGAGGCGGTCCGGCGGAAGCTGATGGGCATCTACGGCCGCATCACGGAGGAAAATGGCGTCCGCGGCCGCTCGGCCGTCTTTTCCGGGAAGGATGAATCCGGCGCCGCTCTGCAAGGCCACAGGCATGCCCATTACCTGCCGACAGACGAGGACGGGGATGGCCGCCTTGACCACATCACTGTCTATTCCACGGCCGGTTTCGGACCCGATGAACGACGGGCCCTCGATCTCCTGCAAGCTCTCACCACGGGCCGCAAGGGAGAGGCTCGCCACCCGCTGCGCCTTCTGCTGCTGGGCATGGGAGCTCAAGAGGAGTACAATCCTGGTCCTCTCGAGGCATCGAAGGTTTGGGTGTCGGCGACCCCCTACATCGCAACCCGCCACCCGAAGACCAGGGGACGAGCGCGGATCGATCCCACCTCCCCCAAGGCACGGGCGGCCTTCCTGCAGGACGATCTCAGAGCCCAGCTCGCATCGGTTCGTCCCGATCTCACAGATGCGCTAGCGAGTGGTGTAGCCATAGAATCGCTCTGGGACAGCAATCATGTATTCAAGATCGCGAACCGCTGGCGGACCATCCAGTTCAAGCGTTTCCGCCGGAGAGCGGGCGACGACGGTGGTAAACGCCTCGCCGGCGCCTTCCGGCTGATCTTCCACGAGCCCGTGCGTGGTCCGATCGCCTTGGGGTGGTCGAGCCACTTCGGGATGGGGTTGTTCATGCCTGGGAGTGAGCCGGAAGAATGAGCCCGAGCGAGCAGCTTCGACAGAGCAGCAAGGGCCCGGGAGGCGCCCGCTGGAGCGCGGCTCTGGATACCGGCCCGCAGGTCCCGGCCTACGAGGAACTGCCTGAGCGCCGGCGCCGCGGCAGCCGGGGGGGGCCGCTACTGTGCTCGATTTCGCTCTCGATCAAGGTGGTCACGCCAATCCTGGGCGGCAGCAGCCAGCCTCGCGAGATAGACAAGGTGGACGTGATCCGGCCGGCGACGGTGCGAGGCCACTTGCGCTTCTGGTGGCGCGCGACCTACGGCCACACCTTCCAGAAGCCGGAAGAACTCTACAAGGCCGAAAGCGAACTCTGGGGGTGCGTCGCAGCCGGCGAGCAGGGGAGGCGGTCCGCGGTCGATCTCGTGCTGGAGGTCCAGAAGGCGGTGGAGGAGGACAGCAGCCCTGTCACACCAAAGACGCAAGGTGCGTATGCGCTCTGGCCCGCACGCCAGGGGAGAGATGCCACACCTGTGGCGCCGCGGCGCAAACCCGGAACCTGCTTCGAGCTGAAACTCACCGCACCCCAGCAGCGTGAGGGGCAACTGCGCGACAGCATCCGCGCATGGCTGTTGTTTGGTGGTTATGGCAGCCGCACACGCCGGGGGCTCGGCAGCCTCACGGTGACGAGGGACGCACATGACTGGCTGCCAGGAGAGGCAACACGCTCCGCGCTGGAGTCTCTTTTCGACAAGAAAGATATCTTCAAGACACCCCCCAGGGAAGCCGGAGATACCCCATGGCTCGCGGGTGCGGCCCTCCACATCGGGAAGATGGAAAGAGAGGCTGTAGGGGCGTGGACCACTGCGCTCGGGTGGCTCGGGGAGTTTCGTCAGGGAACCACCGGGGACGCGGGCGACCGGGCGCGCGAGCCCGGCGTCGGCAGGCCAAGTCCCGGGCGGCCCTCCATAACGAACTGGCCGGAGGCGGATAAGATCCGCCATCTCATGAGGAAGACGGCATCGCATCCGCCGAGACACAACGCCACCCCCGCCTGGCCACGCGCGGGTTTTGGGCTACCGATCATCGGACGATTCCAGGACCAAGCACGCGACGGCGGGCGGATGGAAGAGCCGGATCGGTTCCAGCTCGTGTGGCGCTCCAGCACGACAGATAAACACGACCGGCTCGCCAGCCCCCTCATCGTGAAGGCCCTGCCGTTGGCCAGCGGCGCTTTTGTTCCGTGTGCCCTCTGGCTCAACAGGGCCTTTCCCAGCGGTGAGGTGGTGCTTCAGAGCGTCGCAGGCTCAGCCGCTCCCTTCGACCTTCTCGTGGCACCGGGCGACTCGGCGCGCTTGCGCGCTCTCGCGGGCAAGAATAGCCTCCGAGAGGCGTTCCTGCACTGGTTGCACGCGAGGCACAAGACGGAGGCAATCGTGCCATGAGTGGAGCCCTCCTGCTGATCACGCTGGGGCCGGTGCAGGAGTTCATTGCACAGTCGCGGCGCACTCGTGACCTCTGGTACGGAAGCCACCTGCTCTCGGAGCTGGGCCGCGCGGCCGCCCGTTCTCTGAGCGACGGCGGGGCGCGTCTGATATTTCCAGCACTCGTGCCAGGAGACACGGAGCTGGAGAGGTGCCTGTCTCCGTTTCGCCCGGACGAAAGGCAGCCACTCAACATCGCCAACAAGCTGCTCGCGGAGATCCCGGCCGGGGTCGATCCTCGCGAACTCGCACGCAGTACGCGCGAGCAGGTGATGCGATTCTGGAGCGAGGATGTGGCGGCCCCTGTCAAGAAGCGTTGCGCCGGTTTGCTGGCCAGCGGCATCGACCAGGTGTGGCGCGAGCAGATCGCGACCCTTCTGGAGTTCACCGCCGCTTGGGCGCCGCTCGGCGAGTACCCCAACGCCCGCGAGGTGGTGGAGCAGGCTGTCGCAGCGCGCAAGAACCTACGCGACTTCGCGCCATGGCGCCACTGCCGTGGTAACGTGCGCAAGTCCAGCCTCGATGGTGCCAGAGAGACGGTCCTCCTCCCTCCCCCGAGGCGCCCACGGAAGCTGGCATGCAAGTATCGCATCGGTGACACCGAGCAGCTCGATGCGGTGGGCCTCGTCAAGCGCGCTGGCGGAAACCCGGGCCAGTTCGTACCGCTCGTGAACGTCGCCCTCGCCTCGTGGATCGAACTGGCTGAGAAAGAGGCTGCCGAGCCGCTGGAAGCGCTCCGGGTGGCGTGCGAGAAAGTCGGACTTGCCCGCGTCGACCGGGATCTTCCCTGCGTGTCGTCGTTCCCGTTCGACGCGAGCGTGCTGCTGCCGAGCCGCTGGGAACCGGTGTTCAAGGAGCAGGGCTTGGCTGGCAGCCCGCAACCCTGGGGGCGGCAGCATGTGAAACCGTTGCTCAAGCGCCTCAGCGAGCCGTACCCCTACGTCGCCTGCCTGGTCGCCGACGGCGACCGGATGGGGCGCGCCATCGATGTCCTGGCATCCGCCGGCGAGCACCGCTCGCTGTCTTCTCATCTCGCCCGGTTCGCCGGTGACGCGCGGGAGATCATCGAGCAGGATCACCGCGGATCCCTCGTCTACGCGGGCGGCGATGACGTGCTGGCGTTTCTGCCCGTGCCGGAGGCGCTTGCGTGTGCTGACAAGCTCCAGCGCGGCTTCGCAGAGCTAATGGCCGATGCCATCACCTGGCCACTCGCCGCCGGCCGCCCCACTCTGTCGGTCGGCGTCGGCATCGGCCACGTGATGGAGGGGATGGGGGATCTGCTGGCGCTGGGGCGCGAGGCGAAGGCGCTCGCGAAGGCAGGGGTGCCCCACGAGCAGGGCCACGAACGCAACGCGCTCGCGGTCGTTCTGGACAAGCGCTCAGGCGGCCCGCGCTGCTGGAGGGTGGGCTGGGACGACTGGGGCGGCGACCCGGTCGGCCGCCTGCGTTCCGACGCTGTGCTGCTGGAGAAGGGTCTCTCCGTCCGCAAGGTGTACGAGGTGGCTCGCACGCTTTCGTGTCTCCCCGAGCCTGACGTCTCGAACGACCCGGCCTGGGCCGGTGTCCT
>JBHHYG010000169.1:0-7803 GCA_046757445.1 Acidobacteriota bacterium | reverse complement strand
GAGCGCGCCCTTTGCCGCGCCCGCAGCAGCAAACCGTTGAGATATGCGGGCTAGATGAGATGAGAAGGCCAACCGCCTGAACGGAGTAACCTCGCGAGGGCGCGGAGAGGCCCGCGCCGACAAGGAGCGCGCCGGGAGAGGTATGTACGGGGCTTGCGGAGAGGCTTTGCCCGGTAAGGGCGAGCGCAGCGAGTCGCCTCTCCGCAAGCCCCGTACGGTCCTCGACCCCGCGGGGCAAGCGCAATGCCGTCATCGCGGCCCTGGCGCTCGCGCAGCCGCGAACCGTTGAGAAATGCGGGCTAGAGCCGCGAATCCCAGAGGGGCTCGGGGACGTCACGCTGGCGGTTCTCGTAACGCGCCATGACAAAGAGCGCGTCGGAGAGGCGATTCAGGTAGGGAATCACCTGCTCACCCACCTTCTCCACGCGGCCGAGCGCAATGACCCGGCGCTCGGCCCGGCGGCAGACGGCACGGGCCACGTGCAGGGCGGCCGCGCCGGCCGAGCCACCCGGCAGGATGAAGTTCTCGAGCGACCCAAGGGTCGCATTAATCTCGTCGATAAGGCTCTCGAGTGCCTTGACGTGGCGCGCGCCGATGCGCGGAACCTTCAGTTCTGGATCGTCGGTCGCCGGCGTGGCCAGATCCGAGCCCAGATGAAACAGCTCGTTCTGGACTCTCGGCAAAACCTCGTTCAGGCGCTCGCAGAGCCCGGTGGCCAGGGCGGCGCCAATCAGGGCGCTGAGCTCATCGACAGTGCCGTACGCCTCGACGCGCGGCGATTCCTTCGCAACTTCCCGCCCCGTCACCAATCGGGTGGAACCAGCATCGCCCAGTCGCGTGTAGATCTTGGTCAGGCGTGGCAAAGGTCCGTGCCTGCCTCCCTCCCCGCTTCACCTTCCGCCCAGTCGCAGCCGCAAGCCTACAAAGCCGCTACGCTCCGGCGAACCGAAACCGAAGACCTCCTGATACTCCTTGTCCAGGAGGTTGTCGAGGCGAGTGATGATACTAACCTCGGGGTTGAAGTTGAATTCCGCCGCCGCGTTCCATACCAGGAATCCTCCCAGGTCAACGCGCCCCACGGGGCCGAAGTCCTGTCGGTGCCCCTTTGCACGCACCTCGGTAAAAACCCTCAGGCGCCCCGAAGGGCGCACCGTCAGCCGCAGCGATCCTTGATGGCGCGGCCGCCGCAGCAGTGGCAGATCGAGGTCCTGGTCCATGGCGTCGGTGAACGTATAAGTGCCACCGAGACCGAAACGATCCGACGGCGCCCATTCGCCGCTTGCCTCAACACCCTGAGTGAGGGCGTTGCCGATATTCTCGGCCTGAAAGGTGGCGAGGGAAAACTGGATCAGGTCGGTGATGTCGTTACGGAAGTAGGTGAGATCGAAGCGTAGCCCAGACTCGTCCCAATAACCCTGCACGCCGATATCACCGCCGGTGCTCTTTTCCGGCCCTAGCGCCCGGTTCCCGAAGAAGGGAAAGAAAAGGTCGTTGATGGAGGGCGCCCGGAATCCGGTACCCAGCGAGCCGTGCACCCGCAAGCCGAGGGGCAACCTCACGGAGGCGCCTACCTGGCCCGTGGTATGGCCACCGAAAACGCTGTGGTTTTCGTGGCGGCCACCGAAGCTCAGCGTCACCCGGTCACCTGCCAACAGCATGCGGTCGTGCAGGTAGAGACCGGTGACGTCCACGTCGTCGTTGAATCCACTGGTGTCAAAGACCGTCTCGCTCTCCACGGCGGCCTTCTCGCGCCGGTACTCGACGCCCCCGATCAACGTATTTCCGGCCGCCAGCGCCACCTCGTTCTGCCAGTCGATCTCGCGGATGAAGGCATCGAGACCGAACAGCCGGCTGAAGGAGGCATCGGGGTTCGAGTCGGTGAGATCGATCTCCGAGTCGGAGACCGTCAGGCTGGTGTTCCAGCGACCAACCTGCCGGCCGAGCCGGACGGCGGTGTAGATCTCGTTACTATCCTCGACAAAGTTACCGTCATCGACGGGACCGACGCCGAAGGCGAAATCGTCGATCTGGGTGGTGGCGTCGAATGCCCTGAGGAATCCTTCGATCTGCCAGCCAGAAGCAGAGCGGTAGCCCAACCTGCTGTCCACCGACAGGTTCTCGTAGCCGTCGTTCTCGACGTTACCCCTGGCCTCGTCGGCGGCCGAGAAGCCGTTGCTGTCGTAGCGGGCGACGCTGGCAGAATAATCCAGTTCCCCCCTGCTACCCCCGACCCATGCTTGCACCTGGCCGGTGCCGAACGAGCCGCCTTCACCCTCGATGCCCCCCGAGACCGGGCCCGTGCCCTTTCGCGTGATGACGTTGATGACCCCGCCCAGTGCCTCGGAGCCATAAAGTGCGCTCTGGGGTCCGCGAACGATCTCGATTCGCTCGACCTGCGAGGCTGGCAGGTGCGCGAGGTTGTAGGCGCCGGTACTGGGCGAGTTGACCTTGACGCCGTTGACAAGGAAGAGGGTGTGGTTGGAGTTGGTGCCGCGCAGGAAGACACTGCTAACGGCACCCACGGGGCCACCGCGCACGGTGGTCACTCCGGGCGCCCGATCGAGCACGTCGATGAGCCACTGGGCGCCGCTGGCCTCGATCTGCTCCGCCGTGATCACCGTCACGCTGCTCGCCACCTCCTGCAGCGATTCGGTGATCCGGTCAGCCGTTACCGTCACCTGCTCCTGGTAGCGAAGCTTCTGCTCTTTGACCTGCTTGCCTTCGGCTTTTTCCTTCTCTTGTTGCCGCTGTGACGACAGCGGTTCCGGATCCGCCGGGCCGGTGGGAGCGTTATTGCTACCCGCAGACGGTGCGGCGGACGGTGTAGGCGGAGTCCCGGGTAGGGCGAGAGCGGCCGGCGGCACACCGGCAACGAGCATCGACAGCACCAACCAGGAAGACGTACAACTGCGGGGCCTCATGGCATCCTCCTTCGCAGATGCCTGGGCGGAAGCCCTGCGAGAGGGAGCCGGGAAGGAAGAAAAAGGCCCGAACCCCTTTTTCGAGAGGTTCGGGCCGCCGTCTGGTCAGTTTCCCCGAAGGCCACAAACCCCTCCCGCGAGGGCCAACCCAGTGGGTTGGTTACGGTCTCCTGGCTTACGGATCACCCTACTCGCCGTAGCCTTCCCGGGGTTCACACCCCAGTGGCGTTCCGATGCGCCTGGCACTCGCCCTCACTGGGCTACGCGCCAGCGATCTCGTACGGCTTTCGTCCCCGATCACAGTTGCGGGGCAGCGTGGGAGTCGCACCCACTTCCCGTGTTACATGGATCAAAGAGCCGGAACTGTTTTTAGCACGGGCCTTGAGTTCAAGACAACAGCAAGGCTCGGAAATGATAAAAGGAACCGCGACCAGACGATGACCGATGGCCCCGTCGGCGAACACCGACGGCGCCGCGATAAGGATCGAGAACCGAGCGCCTTGAACCCTTCAAGCGTGCTGATTTGCAACGGTACCCTCTACGATGGCTGCGGCGGCCCTCCCCGCCGCGGCGACCTTCTGGTCGAGGACGGCAGGATCGTTGCCGTTGGCGAGGCGAAGGCTGCTGGCGGCGCCGGCCGCATCCTCGATGCCGAAGGCCTGGCCGTCTGCCCCGGTTTCATCGACATTCACAGCCACTCCGACCTGGCACTCCTGCACCGCGAAGCGCCGGACTTGCTGGGGCCCTTCATCGCCCAGGGGATCACCACCCAGGTGATCGGCAACTGCGGTCTCGGGGTGGCTCCCGCGCCGCCCGCGCAGCGCTCGACCCTGGCCGCATTCATGGCCTTGATCGCACCTGCGGGGGTGGAGTGGACCTGGTCGAGCTACCAGCAGTACCTGTCGGCCCTGAAACATGCGCGACCGCCGCTGAACGTCGTGCCGTTGGTCGCCCACGGCGCCCTCCGCTGCGCGGTCCTGGGTGCCACCCCGGGGCCGGCGCGCGGCCGACACCTGGAGGCCATGGCGACAGAGCTGGAGGCGGCGCTGCGGGCCGGCGCCTTCGGCCTCTCCGCCGGTCTCATCTACCCCCCAGGCTTGTGGGCCGACACCGAGGAACTGGCCCGCCTGTGCCGAATGGTGGCGGCAGTGGACGGGTTGTTCGCCTGCCACGTTCGCGGCTCCAGCGAGGTCGCGCTGGAGGCCGAGCGTGAGCTGTTGACCCTGGGCGAGCGTACCGGCGTTCGCCTGCAGCACTCGCACCACGAGGCCTTCGGCGCCCCCTACTGGCATCTGGCGCGCTCGACGCTGGCGATGGAGGATGAGGCCCGTGGCCAGGGTATCGACATCGCCTCCGACGTCATCCCTTACCACGCCGTCAACACCAGCCTGCTGGCCGTCTACCCGCCGTGGGCGCTGGCGGGAGGAGTGGAGGAGCTGTGCGGGCGGTTGGCCCGGCCGGCCGAGCGCGATCGCATCGGCTTGGAGATCGCCGGGCGCATCCCCCACTGGCCGCCGTGGGAGGATGGCTGGGCCCACAACCTGGTGCGAGCTACCGGCTGGGAGAACATCGTTCTGCTGCAGGCGGCCAGTCCGGCACACACCGGTTGGCTCGGCAAGAGCTTCACGGCCATCGGCGAAGGCGAGGGGAAACCGCCGTTCCTGTGCGCTGCCGAGATCACGCGGGCGGCGAAAGGGAATGTCATGGCCCGCTACCACGGAGTGGCGGGAGCGCCGGGCGATGACGGGGTTCTCGGTGACCTGTTGCGTCACCCACAACATGCCATCGGCGTGGACGTTATCCTCAAGGGGGACGGAGTGCCCCACCCCGGCGGCTACGGTGCCATGCCCCGCGTACTGGGCCACTACGCAAGACAACGGGGTTGGTTCAGCCTGCAAGAGGCCATCCGCAAGGCCACGTCGCTGCCGGCCAGCCGCCTGGGGCTGGCCGACCGTGGACGGCTGGCGCCCGGATCTATGGCCGACCTGGTGATCTTCGATGGCCAGAGCATCTGTGAACGAGGCAGCTACGAGGCCCCGCGACGGCGGCCACAGGGAATCCACTGGGTGCTCATCAACGGCGAGGTGGCCTTGGAGAGCGGAGAGCTTACCGGTAGGCGCTGTGGCAGCGTTCTACACCGGCCGTTACCCTAACCCGAACACAAGTTCGGGCTAGCCCGCATATCTCAACGGTTTGCTGCTGCGGGCGCGGCAAAGGGCGCGCTCGCTGCGTTGCGCCCGCGCCCTTTCCCATGCCCTCGCGACGCAAACCGTTGAGAAATGCGGGCTGGTTCCGCAAGAGGCAACCGCAATGATCAGCGTAGTTATGGAACGGAGTACGTAAGGAGACCTTCGATTCTTCCACTTTCGCCATTGTCTGCAACGGCCGCGACGAGTATCCTGAGAATGTCCGTATGTGTAGCAAGCGGGAGGTCGCCATGAAAACTTCCTGGTCGGGAGAAGGCTCGCAGCGGGTAGCTCGGCGCCCGAAGATGGTGGCGAGTTCCGCGTTCCAGCTCGGTTTCCGGCTAGCGGCGGTCGCCGGCGTGCTGGTCGCTTTGCTGGCGGTTTCCGCGCCCGTCGGGGCGCAGGCCCCGGCGGCCGAGATCTCGCTGCAGAGCGCCGTCAGCCTGCTCCAATCGAACCACAACGGCCGGGCGCTGACCGTGCTGCAGCAAGTGCTGGAGAAGGAGCCGCGGAACGTCGCCGCCCAGTTTTACCGTGGCATGGCGCTCGGAAGGCTCGGCCGTGAGGAAGATGCGCAGCACGCTTTCCTGGTGGCCGGCAGCCTCGCCCCCGGCTTGGCCAAGGCCCACCGCTATGCAGCGATCGCCTCCTATCAGATCGGCGATTACCAGAAATCCTGGGAACAGGCCATCCTGGCCGCCCGGGCCGGCGCCCAGATGAACGACGCCTTCCGTGTGTTGGGCCGAGCCAGCTCTCCACCCGAGGACTGGAGGGAGCGGCTCGACGCACCCCTGATCTATGTCGAGCCCCCCGATGTCAGCGGCGTGCTGGCGGTACGAACCTACGGCTTCGAGGGCCGTCTAGGCGGGCGGGATGCGCCGACGGGGTTACCCGGGGGAGGTGGGGGGGTCCAGCTCATGGATATCCCCTTCGATGTCAGCTCAGACTCGGGAGGCGGCGGCATGGCCTCCGCGGCCGATGCCGGTGAAACGGCGACCCAGCGCGTCGCCGCCAACCAGGGACAGATCATGGAGATGATGCGGGAGTTCCGTGATGCCCTGGCACATGCAGCGGCGGTGGGTCTGGCGACCCGGCCGCAGGCAGCCACCTACCGTATGCGCATCGAGATCCTCGAGCTGGCCGGCAACATGGCGGGCAAGTTGGTGGGTTGCGAGCTGGTGCCCGGCGGGGCGGGCAGCGGCGGCGGTCATGGCAACATGGGCGACGCCGATGTCGACACCGATGTCTACGAGGCTCGCCTGCCCAAGAAGCTGAAGGGCAACCTATCGCTTCTCGATCAATACGGTCTCGAGCTGTACTCCACGAAGCTGGATATGAAGGATATTTCCTCACTCGCAGACCTGCACCAGCGTATCGTCCGCTACGTCGACGACATCGAGGCCTGGGCGGAGAGCAACCGGGGCGAGCCCTTCTGAACTTCAGCAGGTTGCGGAGAGGCCTCCTGGCCTTGCTTCTGAGCATCTGGCTGTGCCTGCACAGCGGCGACGCGACGGCCTTGATTCTCGGCTCAGCGATTCTTCCTCCGCCTCGCAGATTGGGCGCGACCCTGTTTCATGCACCCAGGAGTCAGCCATGCTTCGACTGCAACGTCGTTCTGATCTCCATCGATACGCTGAGGGCCGACCATCTGGGCTGCTACGGTTATCCACGCAATACCTCACCCAGCATCGACGAGTTCAGCAGCGAATCGGTGCGATTCGCGACCACCATCACGCATGCTACTTCGACGCTACGCTCGCATGCCTCGATTCTCACCTCGTTGTTACCGTTTCAGCACCGCGCCATCAGATCTAAGGATTCCCCCCTGCCACCCGAAGCCCTTACGCTCGCTGAGATATTGCGGGATCGCGGTTATGAGACCGCCGCCTTCACCGGCGGCGGCCAGATGGATCCCGTCTACGGCCTCGACCAGGGCTTCAATTCATATGTCAGCGAGCCCGCGAGCCCGTTGCCAGCCAACGTCGACAAGGCCATCAGCTGGCTCGACAAGAATCGGGGCAAGAACTTTTTTCTCTTCTTACACACCTATGAAGTTCATGCGCCCTACGAGCCCCAGAAACGCTTCCTCGATCTTTTCGAGGAAAACAACCACAGTAGCCTGCCGAGGAATATCTCGGCCGACCTGATTCGCCAAATCAACCTCAAGTTATTCGGAGTCTCTGCCGTCAACCGTGAAGACATTCAGCGCATCGTCAATGCATACGACGCCGAGATCCGGAGCGTCGACGAGGCCTTCGCCCGCTTCAAGCATTACCTGCAGGACAGCGGCCTCTACGATCGGCTTCTCATCGTTTTCCTGGCCGATCATGGAGAGGACTTCGGCGAGCACGGAACGGTGGGGATGCACCCGCAGTCCCTGTACGACGAGGTGCTGAAGGTCCCACTCATTATCAAGTTCCCGGGGTCGGCGCATGCCGCGGAGGTCATCGAGGATCAGGTCAGAACCATCGACGTGCTGCCGACAATCCTCGAGACACTAGGCATCGACAGCGACGGGCCTTTCCAGGGCATCAGCTTGCTGGAGTGGATTGAAGGCCGACGCAAAGAGGGGCTTTTCGCCTTCAGCCAGAGAGGCACCCTGACAGCCCCTTCGATATCGATACGAACCCAGCGCTGGAAGCTGTACGATGGGCGGCTCTATGATCTCGCCCTCGATCCGCGGGAAAGGCGCGATC
>JBHHYG010000168.1:0-7813 GCA_046757445.1 Acidobacteriota bacterium | reverse complement strand
CAAGCGCAACGCAGTCATCGCGCGCCATTGCGTACGCGCAGCCGCGAGCCGTTGAAAAGTTCGGGCTAATTTGGCTTGTGTCGGCATCAACTGCGCGGTTTTGGGTACGCAGCGGTTCCTACGGTTCACCCCGCGGGTGCTCGGCGCCGACCACGAGCTGGCTCCTGCCGCGCCGCTTCGCCATGTACAGTGCCCCGTCCGCCTGGTGCAGCAAGGCAGCAGCATCGCCGGCGTGCTCGGGGAAAAGGGCAATCCCTGCTGACAGGTTGATCGGAACGACTTCCCCGCCCTCGGCCCTGAATCCCAGATGGCGAACCCTGCGCTGAAAGCGCTCCGCTACTTGTAAGGCCCGGTCTCGGTCGGCTTCCATCAGCAACGCGGCGAACTCCTCACCGCCAATCCGCGCCACCACGTCGGTTTCACGCATCGACTCGCGCATGGCCTCGGCAACGCTCTGCAACGCGCGGTCTCCGGTCTGGTGGCCATAATTGTCATTGATGGTCTTGAAGCGGTCGAGATCAACGAATACCAAGGCGAGGAGGTGATCGTAACGTTGAGCGCGACGGATTGAATCCTCCAGCTCTTTGATGAAGTAGCGGCGATTGTACAAGCCCGTCAGAGGGTCGGTGATCGCCAAGCGCCGTGCCTCGTCGTGCAGCTGCGCCGTCCGCAGAACGACTGCAAGCTGTTGCGCGATCACCATCAGTGTGCGGACCTGTTCCTGGTCATAAGCGCTGGGCTGCCTGGATTCGACATTGAGAACGCCGATCACCTGTCCTTCTGCAACAAGAGGCAAGGCGATCTCGCTGCGAGCCCCGGCTACGCCGGGAAGGTAATCTTTCTCGCGGGTCAAATCGTCCACCACTTGGGCACGACCGAGCTTTGCCGCCCGGCCTGTTACTCCCTTCCCCAGCGGGATGTAAAGTCGCTCCACGCCTTCCTGGTAGCCTTCCGATGCTTGTACCAGGAGACAGCCCGAGATGGGATCGAGCAGCAGGATGGCGCAATGCCCCTCTGGGATGACATCCTGGGTCACGTGCAGCACGGTGGAGAGAACCTCTTCAAAATCCTCGCGCACGCTGACGCTAGCAAGCTGGCTGATTTTGTACAGAATGTTGAGATGGTCGATGCGCTCGTGCAAGCGTTGCCGCGCTCGCAGGGCGGTGACGGCCAGGGCGGCCTGGGTGCCGAGAATGAAAAGCATTCTTTCGTGCACCTCGGTAAATGCGTCGAAGCGGGGAGATTCAGCGATGATGACACCGGCCGTCTCGTTGCCGGTGACCAATGGAACGACCATGTTGGAGCGTGTTTGCTCCAGACCGACGACGTAGCGAGGATCCCTTCTCACGTCACCGACCCGGACGGCTTGGCGCCGCTGGGCAGACCAGCCGGCGAGACCTTCGCCGAGCTTCATCCTTCGTCGAAGAATATCGTTCTGGTGCTGGCCGTAGCCGAGAGCTCGCTCGACCGCCAGCTCATCGGTGCCGGGCTTGACCAGCATCAGCGCACAGTGCTCGAAGCCGATCAGCCGTTGAGCTTGGTGGAGGATGTCGTCGAGTAGCTCTTCCAGGCTATTGTTGAACCCGAGCGTGCGGACGGCCTCCGAAAGCGCCGCCAGGGTGCCGAGTTGCCCCGGGGGACTGGCCTCAGGAGACCGTTCGGAGGCCTGAGAGGGCCTGTAGGGGTTGAGGCGTCCCATGATTGGCCTCGAGGATAGCTAACGCCGCCTCGCTTCTGCCGCTGCGGCGCCGGCAAGGGTACGCCACCCATTGCTCGGCTGGGCGTCTACGAGGCTGCGCTGCTGGTGGACGAGGTGTCACCACCAATCAGTCTGCCGAAGCGCTCTCACAGGCCGTCGGCGGCCTTGTGAGAGAACATTCCCGCCAGTCCGGCGATGGCGAGAAATCCCATCGGATTCACCGTCGACGTGCCGAGCCCGAGCACCAGTAAGATCGAGCGGAAGAAGAAGAAGGTCACAACCGCCAGGGCCGCTCCCTCGACAGGGCGCATGATGATCGACAACGACCAGCGTGGGTCGAACCTGCCCCTGCCGACGTCATCGAAGAGGTTCGAGGCGCCCCGCATGATGCTGCCGAGGATGCCTACAGCCACGACCAGACGCAGGAGAACTGAGTCGTTGAGGCCTCCACTGGGCTGCAAGTTCGCGTACTCCAGGAATAGGTAACCTAACGCTCCGATGACCAGCGCGACGCAATAAGCGCTCAAAATGACGATGAGGATCACCTCGCTCTTCACGTATTGCTTATCGATCATCGGGGATCTCCCTTCAACGTAAACGCGCATCATATCTCACGTAGCAGAACCCTGTCGCTATATCACAATACGCCACAGCGTCAAGGCCGGTGGTGGTTCCCTCTGCGCCGGACTGGCCCTCAGGCCACTCTCCTTTTGCCGCACTGCCTGATGACATGAACCTCGTCGCTGGTGCTCTCGAGCAGCGAGCCGAGCTTCTCGGGCACCGCTTCGGGAACCCCGGCGGCGTCCTCCCCGAGCGCCATGAGCCCATCGTAGCTTGCCAGGGTGTAGCCGGCGATTCTGCGACACGCCGCCAGCGCCATCCGCCGGCTCACCCTCGCCACACACCATCCCGCGGCAGCGGCGACCGGTGGTGCCAGGCCGAGTGTAGGGTACGGCGTTCCCCGCAAATCCACAATAAGGCGAGAAACTGAAGCAGCACGGGTCGCTGAGGCATCGGCGTGAGCTGTCAGAACAGCCTTGTAGGGAGGTTCCAGAGGGCGGGCCAGGCCGCGGCGAAAGGGACCACACCATCTTTCCAGCGCGAGCACCCGTTGCAATCGACGAATGACCCACTGGCGGCTCAGAGCTGGCTCATCGAGCATGCCGCGGGGTTCGCGGTTGGCGGTTGCGGAGAATTGCATCGGCTACCTGGAGGCCGTGGCCGGGCCCGAAAGGGGAGTTTGCACAGGGCCAGCATACAACGATTCTCCAGGTTTTTGTGTGCCCGGGTCGTAAAGCAGGCCGCTGGTCCGTTGATAGAGTGCAACGCCATACTCAAGGGCTCGCACGCCACGGTCCCACCGGTCCCCAGGGGTCGTGGCCGCGAGCCCTAATTTTTTCTGCAGCCTCCAGCTCCGCTCGATTTTGTCTGCTGCCTCGAAGGCAACCTCATCGGGGGCTCCGGCCTTTCCACCCCGCGTCGTGTTAAGATGACCATTATGCGAAAACTGTGCGCAACAGCAGGCCCGAGGGGGCTGTTCGGGTCCCCTGCACACAGATCTGAGCCCAGAGGTCCAGGCGATGCCCCAGCTGCCGGTGGAAGTGCTCTCAACCGTGGAGGTAGAGCGCCTGATTGCCCATCCCGACCCCGAGGATGTGTTCGGCCTACGTGATGTGGCGATTCTGGCTACGCTCTACTACGCTGCCGCCACGGCAAGCGAGATCTCGAGCCTCGACATCCGTGATGTCGATCGAGAAGAGGGCGAAGTACGTTTCCACACGGATGGCGGACGTCGTCGCCGGGCGCCCCTACAAGGGGAGTTCGCAGAGATTCTGAACCGCTACCTAGCCGATTCCCGTCGCCTACTGATTGCCCAAGGCGGAGTCACCCATGACCAGGAGGTGCCGGCCGTCTTCATCACCAACCGGGGGCACCGCATACACGTCCAAGACGTCCGTCAGATCCTCGGTGCGCATAGCAAGGCAGCAGGGCTGAAATCCGCGGTCAACTTGAACACACTTCGCCTGTCGCGAGCCTGGCATATGCGAGAGGCTGGCGAGCCGCCCGAGGCCATTCAGCGTTTGCTCGGCGCTGCGAGCCGCTCTGGGCGGCGAGTGGTTTAACCCGCATTTCTCAACGCTTTGCTGCTGCGGGCGCGGGAAAGGGTGCGCTCGCTGCGTTGCGCTTGCTCGGGCACCTCGACGTATTGTCAAATACGCCTCCGGTGCCCTCCCAGCGCGCGCCTTGCGCCCACACCCTTTCCCACACCCTCGCGACGAAAACCGTTGAGAAATGCGGGCTAGCGGCCTCGCCAGACCTTCCAGGTGTCGATGAGCTTCTCGCCGCGGATCACCTGGTATTCATCAAAGCAGGCCACCGTCAGGCAGGAGTGATTCGGCAGAATGCGGACGCGAGTGCCCACCGGCAGCGGCTTGCTGACCAAGCCATGCTCCTGGCTGAGCGACACTAGGTAGGCTTCAGGGTCGAGCGTTCCCGCCCGGTAATCCGAGAAAATCATGCCCATGGTCGGCCGCGGTGCCTGCTCGGGACCGGGATCTTTCGACAGCGACAGTGCACCGGCGTCGACGATACAGTGATCGCTCTGGCAGGAGATCACACTGGCGAGGACCGTAGCAGCACAGTCCTCGGCGCCGCAGGAGCCGAGCACGTGCTGCATGTAGTCGTAGAGAGCGTAGTTGCCGGGGCGGGCCTCGGTGACCCCTTCCAGCGATTCGACGGCTGCCATGGTGGGTGTTGATCCGACGCTGACGCCAGGAACCTCGATGCCCCCCGCCCGCAGTTTCTGGGCCAACTCTACCATTACCCGTCTCTCCTGTTCTCCGATCGCCGTGATCTCTTCGCGGCTGCTGCCGTGGTAGGCGTGTCCAGAGTGGGTGAGGAGGCCGTCGAAGGTCAAGAATGGGGAATTGGCGATGGCCCTTGCCAGCTCTAGCGTCGATGCAGAGCTTGGGTCGACGCCGGCTCGATGGTAGCCACAATCGACCTTGAGCCAAACGTGTAAAGGCGCCCCGCCTTCCGTCTGGCTCCCGGTGGCCTCCATCGCCTCCAGAGCCTGCCTCGAATCGATGACCAACCGGAGCACCACCCTGGCGGCCAGTTTGCGGGCTTGGGCCAGACGGTTGAGGATCAGTGGAAAGGCCCAGGTGATGTCGTCGAAGCCGTGGTCGGCAAAGACCTCCGCCTCATTGAGGGTGGCAACGGTGATCCCGGCGATGCCAAGCTGGCGCTGGCGCTCGGCGACCTCGATGCACTTGTGGGTCTTGATATGGGGCCTTAACTCGATCCCTAGCGCAAAGGCCTGGTCGGCCATGCGCTGGAGGTTTCTTTCCAGCACATCGAGGTCGAGGAGCAGGGAAGAGGTCGGGAGCTCGGCAATCGTCGTCAAGGCTCTTTCGCCCCTTCAGGGTCCATCACCTCGGCCACCAAATCGTCGAGCCAAACTCCGGGTTCGAAGTATCGGTCCTTCCAATCCGGATTGATGGCGTCCAACAGCTCGGCCAGGCCATGGCCGATGCCGTAGAAGCTTGTCGGGTCACCACCCTCGGTACCGACCGAGCTACGGATCAACCAGTAATTGCTCAGCATCACCTCGTCCCACAGTCGGGAGTAGGACATCTCACCCTGTAACCCGTCGAAGCCCGCTACGTGTCGAAAGTGCTGGTGATGATCTTTGCCCGCCGCCAAACGGGAGATTCGTACCTGGCTGTAGCGCGCCACCCCCTCCTTCCAGGTCTGGTAACGGAAGTAGTTATACGCTGCCTCCCCGTACTTGAGCGTGACAACGGTCTTGAGGTTCTCTAACGCTGCCCAGGAGGTTTCAGCCAGAAAGGTGCGCTGTACCGCCCGTGGCAAGGTGCGCGACCTGTTCCAAAAATCGTAGAGTGCCTGTCCGAGGAGGTGGATGGCATGGCCGATATCGGCGTCCCCGTAGGCGAAGGGATAATCGAGCTGTAACGAAGAATAGGTTGGACCTCCGAGGGCCAGATCCCCTACTTTTTTTGCTTCGTCCCGGTCCATCTGCAGAACATGGAACCATTCGTGGATCAGCGTGATAGCCCACTCATTCGGGCTTTCCACCCGGGCGCTCCAGGCCCCGGTGACGGCAGCTGGAAGGCCATCGACGGGGAAAGCGGCTCGCAGTGCTGAGGGCAGCGTTCTCGGCCGGCGGTAGATGCGACGGCCGAGGAAGGTTTGTTCCGTGGGCGAGAAATCGGGCGCAGGATGCCAGGTAGGCGGGGCGTTCACCAAGAATTCGTACTCTTTACCGACGATCAGCGTGGTGAGCGGGACGTCGGCCCAACCGGGCCACACATCATTGCCGAGTGCGGATACGAGGCCGAAGGCCTCTCGCAAGCAGAGTAGCTGCTCGGGCTCCAAGGCATCGGCCGGTGAGGCCCTGCCCTCGATAGGGCCGGGGCGTATTGTCGCCGCCGCCAGGGCGATGGCGAAGATCAGGCTCGTGCGTCTCACCATGGTGGATTTCTCCACAACGGCCAACGGGTTACTGCGCCGTGGGGCCATCTGCTCCGACGTTGCTCCTCGACCATGGACAAGGCATCGCCTGCGTCGCACCTCCTTGCATCCGGCCCCACGGCGCTCGTAGCGGGACCCGCGAGGGTTTTCCCGCTTCCCGCTAAACTTAACATCAATGCATGTTTGTGGGGACAGTGCTGCCAGCGCGGCTGATCGCCAAGCCGATGATACCGCTCCAGGCCGTGTTCCTGACCCGCCGGGATCAGTGTGGCTGCAGCGACACGGCCTGGCAGGTTAAACTGGCGACTGTATCGCCGGCTTGGGCAAGGGTGCACGGAGCGTTCATGAGGAGCCCTGCGGCACCCCGCATCGCATCTCCCAGGAGGGTTCGCTTGAGCGATCGTCAGCACGATATCCATCTTTTCATTCCTGGTCCCGCAGGAGTCACCGCCGAGGTCATGGAGGCGCTGGGCCGCCCGATTGCTCCCCACTATGGAGGCGAATTCGTCGCTGCTTACAATCGGTGCGTCAGCCAAATGCAGGAGGCGTTTCAGACCACCAACGACGTCTTCCTCATCGTCGGGCCCGGCACCGCCTGTCTCGATGCCGCCTTCACCAGTGCCATCGCTGATGGCGCCAGGGTATTGGTGCCGAGCAACGGCTGGTTCGGTGATCGCCTCGCTGAAATGTGCCGAGCTCATCGCGCCGAGGTAGAGCGGATGGACTTTCCGCGCGGGGGAGCGATCGACGCCGAGCAGGTCGTCGAGCGCATCCGTCAAGGTCCTCGCTTCGCCGCGGTCTGCTGGATTCACCATGAGACCTCCACCGGCGTGCTCAACCCTGTCGAGCCCATCGCTGCCGCCGCTCGCGAACATGGGGCGCTCAGCATTATCGACGCGGTTGCCTCCCTCGGGGGCACGGACCTGCCGGTGGACAGATGGGGCGTCGACCTCTGCATCAGTGTCTCGAATAAGTGCCTGGCAGCCCCGCCGGGGATCTCGGCGATCTCGGTGAGCGCTCCTGCTTGGGATGCGATCGACGCCAACGAGCAGACCCGCGGTTGGTACCTGGACCTCAAGAGCTGGCGCAAGTACCGGAAGGAATGGGCCCCCTGGCACCCTTATCCGACCACCGTTTCCACCAACGTGATCTATGCGCTCAGCGCCAGCCTGCAGCAGATCCTCGCTGAGGGGCTGACTAGCAGGATCGAGCGCACGGCTGCGGCGGCTCATGCGGTGCGCAGTGGACTCCGACAGCTGGGGTTCGAGATGTACGTGGAGGACGACTGGGCTTCCCCGATCACCACCTCTGTCAAGGCCCACCCGGCGCTGCCGGTCACCGACCTGCAAAGATACTTGCGCCAGGTCCATGGCATCTACATTTCGGGCGGTATCGACGAGCTGAGCGGGCTGATCTTCCGGATCGGGCACATGGGCAGGTCGATCGAGCGAGCGGAAGTGGAGAATCTTCTCCATGCAGTGGAGGGGGCTCTACGCCTCGGGGGTGTTGAGGTGGCGGTGGGCACAAGCCTCGAGGGGATCTGGGCGGCGGTCGGTAACTAGCCTGCATATCTCAACTGTGAGACTGGGGCTGGCCATCTCGAGATGGCCTGGGGGAGAC
>JBHHYG010000167.1:0-7830 GCA_046757445.1 Acidobacteriota bacterium | reverse complement strand
GCAGGCCTCTCCGTCCCCTCGCAACGACCGCCGTTGAGACATGCAGGCTAGCCCGAACTTCTCAACGGTTCGCGGCTGCGGCTGGTCACTACTTGTAACGCCGACCTCTCTTGATGACCACCTTCACATCCTGCAAGAGGTCGATGTGCCGCAACACATCACCGCGGACGGCGATGATGTCGGCGTACTTCCCTTCAGCGATGGTTCCCGCCTTGTCCAGGACACCCATGAATGCGGCTGGCCAGTAGGAGGCCGCACGGATCGCCTCCATCGGCTCGACGCCGAACCGGTTCACCCAATAGTCGAGCTCCCTCCAAGTGGAGTCGCTGTGGAAGGTCAGCGGTACGCCGCTGTCGGTACCGACCATCATCACCACCCCCGCTCGGCGAAGCTGATCGAACTTTCGCTTCAGGGTTGGACGACGGCGAGGCATCAGCTGGTAATACTCGAGCCGTTCGAGATGCTCCAGAGAAGCGCGGATGTCGTCGACGATCTCCTCTGGCAGGCCCTGGCGCCAGGCAGGATCATCGATTCGCTCCGGATTGTCGCGGGTATACTCGTACAACAACAACGGGGTAATCGTGGGCGTCCAAAACAGGGTGTTGGCGCGACCCTTGATGAGCTCATAAACATCTTCAGGGTATTCCGGCATGGTGCCCAGACCGGTGTGCTCGAAGCTGTCGATGCCGGCAGCGATGCCACGGCGAATCTCCTCGAGGCGGTGGGCGTGGGCGACGACCGGCAGCCCTGCCTTGTGAGCCTCGTCGACCACCGCCATGACCTCCTCCATGCTCATCTGGTCCTGGTCGATCAGCTTGATCAGATCGACCCCTGCCTCGGCCAGGCGTCGGACCTTGCGGCGGCCGTCCTGGGGGCCGTCAACGCCCCAGCGAAACGCCTCGGTGCCCGGGTAGGGCCGGTGTTGGAGGAAGGGCCCCGAGACGTAGAGGGTCGGACCCGGCAGCTCGCCTCGATTAACGGCATCTCGTATCGACAGGATCTCTTCCAGGGGCGCGCCCAAGTCCCGCGCGCTGGTGACCCCCGCCAGCAACAACTGCTGGGCCGCCGCCGGCATGATGAGATCGCCGAACCGCGGCAGGTACGTTCGGTCCCAGTGTTCGTAGTCGCTGTGCCCGACGATCATCAAGTGAACGTGCATGTCCCACAGTCCTGGAAGCACGCTCATCCCTTCGGTGGAGATGATCTCGGCGGCGGCGGGGATGTCGATCTCCCCGACCCGTCCGATCGACACGACGCGCTCGCCCTCGATGACGATGACGCTGTTCTCGATCGGAGCTCCACCATATCCGTCGATGAGGCGCCCGCCGACAAGAGCCTTGGACTGCGCCCGGGCAGGGTGCGCAGCCAGCAGCAAGAAAAGAACCAGTGGAAACCCTACCAGGGTGCGGTGTAGCCCACGCCTGGCCATCTGACCCCAGTCGTACATGATTCACCTCCAGTTAAGCGCGCTGCTGTTGCGAAGATACTCTCTCGGGGATCGTACCGCCCGAGTGCCATGTTGCCACCGATGGTGGCTCATCCGGTGCCCGGCGATTGGCTGTCGACCAGTTCTCGCAGGGCACTGATATGAGCCGGACCCGTGCCACAGCAGCCGCCAACCAGGCGCACACCCATCTGCAACCAGCGCTCGGCATACTTGCTGTAAGCGACCGGATCGACGCTGTCGGTGTTGACCCACCCCTGTACATCATCGGCGTAGCCCACATTGCCGTAGGCTCCTACGGGCAGATCGCTGTGGGCGGCGAGCTCGCCCAGTGCCCGATGCAGATCGGGTGTCGGGGTGCAGTTGATGGCCAGCGCGTCGGGTCGGAGCAACGATAAGGCGGCGGCGGCGGCGGCGGCGCTTTCACCCGACAGTAATCTTGCCGAACGGCCACAGACCAGACCCACCATCGTGGGTAGCCCTGTGGCTACCGCGACTTCGGTTGCGATGGAGGCCTCACGCACGGTATTCATCGTCTCGATCAGCAGCAGGTCGACACCGGCCTCCATCAGGCGCCGGACCATCTCCCGGTGCTCCTGACGCAACTGGTCATCGGGGGGAACCATCCGCGGCGCGTAGCAATCCTCCAGTGGCGCAACCGACCCGGCGACGAACCCCCTGCCCGTTTCCTCGACGACGCTCGCGGTGATCTCTACGGCTTGCCGGGTCAAATCGGCGGCGCGCTTTCCCAATCCAGCCGCTGCCAGCGACCGACGATGCGTACGGAAGGTGTTGGCGGTGATCACATCGGCACCCGCAGCGAGGTAATCGCGGTGGATCTGGCGCAGGGTCTCGGGCGCCTCGATCAACGCCCGCGCCGACCACAGGGGGAGGCTGGTATCGATGCCGCGCCGGGTCAGCTCCGTTCCCGTAGCCCCGTCGAGAACGAGCGGCCGCCCGGCTTGCAGACGCTCCCTGAAATTCAATGCAACCATCTCACCTCTGCATCCGTCTAATAAAGTGGGGTACGAGAGAAGACAATAGCCAACCCCGCCTCCGGAACCCCGTTGGAGAGGGTGCAATGCGCGAGTTACGACGATACGTCAGCTGGCTGATCAGCGATGAGGCGCTATTCGAGCTGGCACCGATAGCCCTGTTGCTGACCACTTGCTTTTTCGTCATCGGCGCCTATCTGCTGGGCTGAGAGGCCTGTCCCGCTGGCCAGGCGCTCGACCTCGACTCGGGCGTCGTTGAAGCAGGCCCCCTCACCCAGATCGGTGAGCGTATCCGGGACCAGGGCGTTGCCCGTGTTGCCGTTGAGAGTGTTGTGGCTCCACAATCCCTTGGGCAAGTAGGCGACCCCAGCGCGTATCTCCTGGCTGATGGTGGCCAGGCAGTGAACCTCCCCGAGCCGGTTGAAAGCACGCACCGTGTCGCCGCTTTCGATACCCCGCGCACGGGCATCGTCCGGGTGCAGCTCGATAGCTACCTGCCGACGGCGCACCTCGCCCAAGGTCGAGTTGATGGTGCGCTTGCTGGCCGGCGAGATCAGCGTCAGCGGATAGCTACGGTTGTCCGGCTGCGGCCGGAAATCGTAGAGGCCCCGTGGAGCTGGCGCCGACGAGAGCCCTGTAGGGCCTTCTCGTGCTTCCCGGTCAAGATGCGCTGGAACCAAGTCCACCTTGCCGTCCCGCGTGCGCGGGTGAACATCGACGAACTGCACCGGCGTATCACCGAAGTCAGGAAACGCGTGCCGACCATTGCTCAGCGTCTCGGCGAAACCGCCATCGCTGTCGCCGGAATGCAAGATCTTCGCAGCCAGATCAGTGGCCTTCTCCGGATCGCCAGCCTTGTCGATGTTGGCTCGCCGGCATAGCTCGGCGAAGACATCGTGGTTCGAGCGGCACTCGCCAACAGGAGGAATCACCGCTTCGGTCCTGTGGAACACATAGGCACCGTACCCATGTGACAGCTCCGCACGCTCGAAAAATGTCGTCGCCGGAAGCAGCACGTCAGCGTAGCGGGCGGTGTCGGTCAGGACCTGATCGAAGACGACGGTAAAAAGATCTTCGCGCTGCAGGCCGGCGCGCACTTTTTCCTGGTTAGGAAGGATTGCCAGCGGATTGCAATTGTAGACGAACAAGGCGTTGATCGGTGGATCATCGAGGTGCAGCAGTGTTTTGCCGAGCAGGTTCATGTTAACGACGCGCGTTGACGCCTCGGGCTCGCAGGCGGCAGCGTCGGCGACCAAGCGCCAGGCGCTGGAGTTGCTCATCGTGTACCCGCCGCCCCGCACGCCGAACTTCCCCGCCACTGCCGGCAAAGCCAGCACTGCTGCGACCGCCGATCCGCCGTTACGGTTCCGCTCCATCCCCCAGCCGCAACGAATCACCGCCGGGCTCGCCTCGGCGTATCGTCGAGCCAGGCATTCGATGGCCTCGGGTGCGATGCCGCAAATCTTTGCTGCACGGGTGATTGTCCAGGGCGCGGCGCGGCGGCGAAGCTCCTCGGATCCTCTCGTGTGACGGGCAAGAAAATCGGTGTCCGCAGCGCCGCGCTCGAACAGCCAATGGATCAGGCACAGTGCCAATGCGAGATCCGTTCCAGGACGCACCGGCAGGTGAAGATCAGCCCAGCGTGCCACCTGCGTTCGCCGTGGATCGATCACCGCCAGGAAGGCGCCGCGGCGCTTGGCCTGCCGCAAGATGGGCATCAAGTGGATCCCGGTGACCGAGGGATTGGCTCCCCAGATGATCACCAAGCGAGCGTGCAGGTAGTCCGCCAATGCCACCCCCGGCATCGTTCCGTACAGTCCCTCCGCTGCACGGCCGGACGGAGCCGCGCAAACGCTGCGGGCTAGCCGTGACGCTCCTAGCCGCCGGAAAAGCCGCGCATCGTTGTTGTCCTGTGACAGCAAGCCATTGGAGCCACCGTAGGAAACAGGCAAAATCGCCTCGCCGCCATGCTGCCGGCGCACATCCAGCAACCGCCGCGCAATTCGGGACATTACCTCGTCCCAGGGAACTGGCTGGAAGTCAGCTTCGCCCTTCTTTCCCTTCCGAACGGCAGGTCGCAGCAAGCGATCGGGCCCATACAAGCGCTCGAGGAAAGAGGATCTCACCTTGCCGCAGATGTAACCCGCTGTCAGCGGGTTCAACCGGTCGCCGTCGATGCCGACGATCCGCCCGTCAGCCACCTCGACTTCGAGACTGCAAGCATCGGGGCAATCCAGCGGGCAGGCGCTGCCCGCTCGGGTGATCACGGTTCCGTCACTCATCCCCGGCTCAACGTCCTGGGATACCCGGCTCGGTCATGTGCCGTGGATCGAGAATTTCCCCCAGCTCATCCTCCGGCAGGACCCCCCGCTCCATGGCGACCTGACGAACCGTCTTGCCGGTCTCGTAGGACTCCTTGGCTATCTGGGCGGCCTCATCGTAGCCGATGACCGGAGCGAGCGCCGTGCAGATGGCCAGCGACTGCTCGATCATCGAGCCGATTCGCTCCTCGTCGGCCTTGATGCCGGCAACGCATCGAGCCGAGAAGTTTGCCGTCGCGTTGGCCAGTATGTCGATGGATTCCAACAAGTTTGAGGCCATCACCGGCAACATGGTGTTGAGCTCGAAGCTCCCCCACTGGCCCCCCAGAGTCACCACCAGATCGTTGCCGATCACCTGTGTCGCCACCTGGATCACCGACTCGGCAATCACCGGGTTGATCTTGCCGGGCATGATCGATGAGCCGGGTTGTACAGCGGGCAGCCGGATCTCGCCGAGCCCGCAGCGAGGCCCCGAGCCCAGCGAGCGGATATCGTGGGCGATTTTCATGAGGCTCACAGCCACCGTCTTCAAGGCGCCGCTGGCTTCCACCAGGCCGTCCTGCGCTCCTTGTGCCTCGAAGTGATTGGCGGCCTCACGGAAGGTCAGGCCGGTCATCTCGTTCAACCTCTCGATGACCCGCGGTGGAAACTGGGGATCGGTATTCAGGCCCGTCCCGACAGCTGTGCCGCCCAGGGCCAACTCGCCGAGTGCGTCTCGGCAGCCAGCCACCCTCCCCAGCCCCAGCTCGATCTGATGTGCATAGCCCGAGAACTCCTGGCCGAGGCGGATGGGAGTGGCGTCCTGCAGGTGCGTACGACCGATCTTGACGATGGCGTCGAACTCCTCGGCCTTCGCCCGCAGGCTTTTCCGTAGCTCTTGTAGGGCTGGCAACAGCCTCTTCTCGATACCGAATAGCGCAGCGATGTGGATCGCTGTGGGAATGACATCGTTGGATGATTGCCCCATGTTCACATGGTCATTGGGGTGGACCATGTGGCTGCCGATCTGGCCGCCGAGGATCGCGGTTGCCCGGTTGGCAATGACCTCGTTGGCGTTCATGTTCGTCGAGGTCCCGGAGCCGGTTTGATATATATCGAGGACAAAATGATCGTCGAGGACGCCGTCGATCACCTCTTGGGCGGCTTTGTCAATCGCCTCGGCAATCTCCTGCTCCAACACCCCGAGCTCTCGGTTGACAGCGGCAGCGGCCTGTTTGATCGAGCCCAGTGCGCGAATGAACGGGCGCGGGAATCGCCGGCCACTGATGGGAAAGTTCTGCACAGCACGCTCTGTCTGGGCGCCGTATAGAGCATTCGCGGGTACCGGCATCTCTCCCATGGAGTCACGCTCGATCCTGGTTGCCTGGTCCCCGCCGCGGCCTGTCTCGCTCATCGCATAGCTCTCTTTGGTGGTTCAACGCCGGAAAACGCGCCGCAGCCCGAACTTCTCAACGGCTCGCGGTAGGCAACTATCCGCGTCATCGTCAACGATGGTCGCTTGCCCCGGTTGCGAGCGCCACCTGAAGATCCTGCCTGCGGTACAAGCAGGCGCCATGAACATCTTCGCAGACATAATACAGCGCATAACCCGGTAGCGTGGCGGCACTGGGCTTGGGAGGGCTCATGACCTCGAACTCGACCTCTCGGGCCTCCTGGCTGACGGCGGTAGGCGGATTCGCAACCGTCAGGTAGCTACGATCCACCTCCCAGCCGGCGGGCGGTTCGAGCCAAACCACGAGCTCGCCGACCTCGTTGTTCCAGTGCGCCTCGTTGGCCGCATTCGGCCGGAAGATCAGGTGTATCCGCGTAGACCCCCCGGGTTCGATGTGCTCGGGAACCACCGCCGTCTCAACCTGCACGAGCTGCCCCTCGTCACGGTAGATGCGACCGCCGGGGTCAGGTTCTTCGCCGCCGCTGGCCGAGGCAAAGCTCCGCAGGGGCGACGCGATCTCCGCCCCTCCGGGCTCCACCGGCAGCGGCACCGGTACGTCCCCGCGAGCACTGATCTCACGGCGCGCTGTTTCCACCCAGTCGTAGAAAGGATACGGTTTTGCCAACCGGGGCCCGTATTGCTGGATTCGGCGACGCCAGATGTACTGGTTCGGGTCGATCTCCAGCGCCCTCTCCCAGTGCTGCACGGCAGACTGGAAGTCTCCGGGCTGTCGATGATCCGAATCGTAGCGTCGACGGTAGGCGACACCCAGGCGGAAGTGAGTGAAGCCGTTCTCGGGGTCCGCGCGCATGGATCGGTCGTAGGTCGCCAGGGCCTCATCGAGGTGTTGCACGCCACCCCACACGGCCAGCGCATCGGCGTAGCTTGCAAGCGCCGTTGCCGTGCCCGCGGCGGCCTTCTCGCGCAGCCGTTGCAGGTCGGGTGGTCGAGGCGCTGGTACCTCCTGGGTAGCGACCGGTGGTTCATAGGTACGGTCGAGGAAGGTGCGCTTCACGGTCGCTGCCTCGGCCAGGGTCGCGCCGACCTCGCGAATGATGCCGTATTCGTCGATCAACAGCGTCATCGGCACGACGGAAACCTCGAGCAGATTGAGCGAATCGACGAGGATTGGCCAACCCATCTGCTTCCACTGCATGAACAGGCGGGCGCGATCAGGGTGCTGCTCTTGGATGATGCCCACCATTTGCACTGCGCCTAGATCCTGAAGCTGGCGCGTCGCTTCGTGCCACCCGGGCACGTGTCGTCGGCAGCCCGCTCACCACGAGGCGAAGACATGCAGGATGATCTTCTTGCCGCGAAACTGGGCCAGGGAGGTCGGACTTCCATCGGCCAGCGACGGAAGGACGATCTCCGGGAAACGCTCACCCACCTCGAAGCGGGCTTCTTTCTGTTTTGCGTTGGCCGGGACGGCCGATAGGTGCAAGGATGAAACCAGCAGGAGAGCGAGGAAAACAACCCCGAGTCTGTGGTGTGATGAGCGATTCATGAGAAACCTCCATCAATCTGAGGGCGGGGATTCCGGGTGATGCACATGAATATCGGCTGCCAGGGAGTCTTCCTGTACGACGCGGCCGTCGAAGAGGTTGACGGTGCGGTCGGCGAAGTCGGCCCAGCGGG
>JBHHYG010000166.1:0-7888 GCA_046757445.1 Acidobacteriota bacterium | reverse complement strand
AGGTGGCGATTACCCCTGTTGAGCGTGGCGGTGCTGTCACCTTCAGCGGCTTTATCCGTGACATTAGCGAGCGCAAGGCGCTTGAGCAACAGCTTCGACAAGCCCAGAAGATGGAGGCGGTTGGGCAACTTGCTGGCGGCGTCTCTCACGACTTCAACAACCTACTGACGGGCATTACAGGCTATACGCAACTGGCGTTGCAGCAACTGCCCGATGACGCTCCTGTAACGGATGACCTTCGGAAGGTGCTCGAGGTTGCCGGTAAAGCGGCCAGGCTGACGCGACAGCTGCTGGCCTTCAGCCGCCGGCAAACGCTGGAGTTCAAGGTCTTCAACCTGAACGGTCTGGTCGCGAACACTTCCGAAATGCTCAAGCGCCTGATCAGCGTCAATGTTGAGATCGAATTCCTTGCCGCCCCGGACGTGGGCAACGTTCGCGCCGATCCTGGCCAGATCGAGCAGGTGCTGGTCAATCTAGTGGTGAACTCACGCGATGCCATGCCCGAAGGTGGGAAACTCACCATCGAAACCGGCGATGTGACACTTGACGAGGCCTATTGTGACCAACACGCGGGCGTCAGGCCGGGTCGGTATGTGATGCTGGCGGTTACTGACACCGGATGCGGCATGGACGAGGAGACGCAGCAGAAGATCTTCGAGCCCTTTTTCACCACCAAGAAGGCCGAGGAAGGAACCGGCCTTGGCCTGGCTACCGTCTACGGGATCGTCAAGCAGCACGAGGGCAATATTTGGGTGTACAGCGAGCCGGGCAAGGGCACGACCTTCAAAGTCTATCTGCCTACGGTGGCTGAGATGGCCGAAGAGCTCGGTCCCAAGGCCGAGCTGGAGCCGGCACGGCGGGGATCGGAGCTCATTCTGCTTGTCGAGGATCAGGAAGATGTACGGGATGTCGCCCGGCGGGCGCTCGAGGCGCAGGGTTATGAGGTGCTGGCAGCTGCTGGTCCTCGTGAGGCCGAGGAACTGTTCGCAGAACACCTTGGTGAGATCGAGCTTCTGGTCATAGATGTCGTGATGCCGGAGATGGATGGGCCAACACTGTGCCGCCAGCTCTCGGATAAAAGCCCTTCTTTGAAGGTTCTCTACATGTCCGGCTATGCGGAGAGAGCTATGCTGCGCAATGGAGTGTTGGGACCTGGGAGGCCGTTCATCCCGAAGCCTTTCACTCCTGCACAACTGCTCAAGAAGGTCCGGGAAGTATTGGACAAATCCCAGGGTTGAAAAATCCAGTGTTGAGCTGTTCGACAAAGTTCGGATCGACGAGTTGTTAAATCAACTCGAGCTCTGCAAACCTTGCAAAGTGGCGGAAATCGGAATCCCTGGTGATCAGCGGCGTCCGCTGATCGACGCAGCTTTGCGAGATCAGAGTGTCAGCAAGTGGTGCTCGTAGGCGCTTGGCCAGGATTCTGGCCCGGGTTGCCGCCGCTCTTTCCCAGTACCCCGGCTGCAGCTCCAGGACCGGGAGGTCGCGGAGAAGACGAGATACGGCTCGATCCAGTCCGGGATCACTGAGGATCTCGGTAAGGACGACGGGAGGCAAGGCGGCCTGTTTGAGCTCGAAGGCCTGATCGAGCGCCTCGACATCCCCGCCCCCCTCGCCTCTGAAGAAGGCAATTAGCGAGCTGGTATCGACTGCGACCACTATCGATCCTCGCGGAGCTCGTCGAGATCGATCGAGACCGTCACCTTCCCTCGTAACTCTCGGAGCTGCCTATAGGCCTCGCTAGCTGCGACCAGCTGAAGGCCTCGCCGGACGGTCGCGGTAATACCCTGGCCGGTCGACTTCCGAGCTTTCTCGAGCAGCTCCTCAGGGACGTGGACCGTGATCTTGCACACTGTCTTCATGAGGCGATATTACCGTAATGGATGCTGGTTTGGAATATGGCATCTGTAGCTTTCCAATGCGCATGTTGGCGGCAATGGGGGAAAGCGGACTGTCGTCGGCCGCCTCGGCGTGAGGAGGCCGGCCGACCGCTAGGTCGATGAGAACGCCGGTGTCCAGAAGCAGGCTCACAAGTACTTGCTTGCCAGGCGGCGACCTGGGAGATGTTGACATAATTATAGCGAATATAATATAGTTGCGTTAACTACCCTAGTGCCGCTACAGTAGTGTCAACACTAGAGATCTATCCTCACAGAGAGCCCTGGATTGCTGAAATGAGTGAGCTCGCGTTGGAACAGGTTCCAGTCTTGGAAGCAGCGGATGCGCTGGGTGTCCACTCGTCACGAGTGCGCGCGATGATCAGAAGCGGACAACTCGTGGCTAGAAAACTTGGCGGGCGTTGGTTTGTTGATCCGAGAAGCATTGCAAGAAAGCGTTCGCAGGTAGCTGCCGCAGGCCGGCCCTACAGTCCGGCTAACGCCTGGGCACTGATCTACCTGAGCCAAGGACGCCGGCCTGAGTGGGTAAGTCGTTGGGAACTCTCACGGCTTCGGCGGCGGCTGCGCGAAGACGGTCTAGAACGACTAGCGCCACGTCTGCGAAACCGAGCCTCACGTGGCCTCTTCAGGGCCCACCCATCAATGCTTCCGCGGCTTCGTGAAGATCGAAGACTCGCGCGAAGCGGTGTGAGCGCCGCCAGCCATCATGGAATCGACATTGTCGGGTCGAACGAACTCGAGGCTTATGTGCGCGTGCAAGATCTCGACCAAGTAGTCGAACAGAACTTCCTCGAGCCCAGCTCACGCCCCAACGTGATCTTTCACGTTGGGGACGGTCGATGGATCGATCCATTGGAGTACCGAGTCATGGATCCGATCACCTGTGCATTGGATCTCTTGGAAGCCGATGACCAGAAAAGTAGGCGTGCAGGCAGCGAATTCCTTATGAACTTCGACGTTCATTTCAGAGCATCATCATGATCATCATCCCCACGCTTGATGAGCGAACAACGGAATTGTGGAAGGCACTCATCGAGTTGGCCGGCGAGCGGTCCCAAGGTTGGACTCTAGTCGGAGCTCAGATGGTGTTTCTCCACGCATTGGAGCATGGGGAGGAACCACTCCGTTCCAGTGTCGATCTAGATGTAGTGGTCAACGTGCGCCTAATGCCGAAAGGCATTGCAAGCTTCGGGAGAACCTTGGAAGAGCTCGGCTACGAGTTCGATGGAGCCAATGTAGCTGGCATCGGCCACAGATTCGTTCGCGGACCCGTTCGGATAGATCTCCTTGCTCCTGATGGCCTTGGTGAGAAAACCGATGTCTTGACCGTCGCCGGCGCTCGGACGGTGATGGTGCCCGGGGGTAGTCAGGCGCTACGTCGGACAGAGTTACTGGAAATCGGGGTCGGGGGCAACACCGGCAAAGTGAGGCGGCCAAACCTCCTAGGGGCAATCCTGCTCAAAGCGAGAGCGGTTGAAGTTGACGACGTCCCCGATGATCAACGTGAGGAACTGTGTTTCCTCACCTCGCTCATCAGAGATCCGATTGAAATGGCGTCCGAGCTCAGTTCGCCGGAAAAGCGATGGCTCCGTCGCCGGCAAGAGCTGCTAGATCCAACTCATCCGGCTTGGCGGCGGATCAGGGCCCCTGAGGACGGGCGGTTGGCCATGAGAATTCTCATCGGAGCGGAGTGACATCAGGAAATCCGAGTCGCGCAGCGGAACGCGGGCTAACGATCTTCGCTGTCGGCGCTGGCAGCCAGCTGCTCGTTGGCGATGCCTTTGAAGAGAGAGATGGCGCCGCCCCAGGTGGCCAGGCGCAGCCACAGGCGGGCAGCGAGGTAGAGCTGCTGGAGCAGGAAGAGCGGCAGCAGGGCGGCGCCGAGGAGGCCCAGGCCACGAGCCCCAGCCCAGTAGAGGGCCATGAGGAGGGCACCGGCGGTCAGCAGCAGCAGGTAGAGGCTGCCGGTACGGAGCAGGTGGCCGAAGACGAAGCGGAAGGAGCGGGCGGCCTCCAGCAGCATCGAGCGGCTGTCGGTGACCACCGTCCGGACCTTGGCGTAGTCGAAGACCAGGCTGACGGTGAAAAAGAGCACCACGGTGAAGATGTTGCGGGCCAGGTGTCCCCACCAGGCCTGCGGCTGCAGGGCACCGTTGTCGCTCCACCACAGAACGAGCGAAAACAGGCGGCCGTTGATCCACAAGACCGCCCAGTAGCAGGCCAGGGCGATCAGCAGCAGGCGGAAGAAGCGGCCGAAATAGTTGCCGCAGGCAGCCCCGAAGCGGGCAAAGAAGGGAAAATGCTGATCGGTGTGTAGGAAGGTGAGCATGCCGCCGGCGAGCAAGAGGTGCAGCATCAAGTAGAAAGCGCCGGCGAACCAGATGGTGTTGGGGAGGGTGCCGAGAGCCGCTGCTTGGGCGTGCGAGAAGTCGGTCCACCATACGGCGGTGAACCCCTGCGAAAGTTGTGCCGCCGCGCTGCTGGTGGCGGTATGGGCGTAGATGAGGGAGTAGAGCGGCGCCACCAGCACCAGCGCCAGCCCCAGGTTGATGAGCCACAGCCAGAAGATCACCGCTTTGCTGTGGAAGGCGCGACCGGTCCCCCAGCGGAAGGCCCCGAGGATGTCGGCGCGGGCCGCATCGGGCGGACCGGGGCTCCACTCCAACAGGTCGTCGAGTTCGCTGGCGCTGGCGTGCATGTTGGCGGGCTCCTAGGCGATCAGGCTGAACCAGTGCAGCAGGTTCTGTACCCAGAACAGGAAGGTCAGGGTCAAGCGGCGGGCCGGGGCGTCGGTGGGCGCGGCGACGGCGCCATTGTTGGTGAGGTTGGCGTCCAGCCACAGCGGCCGGCCCGGGTAGATCTCGGCGTGGGTGACGCCGACCGGGCGCTCGTACCTGTATCGGTGCCAGCGGTAGCGGCCGTCCCAATGCTCGGTGCGGGTCGAGCCGTCGGCGAAGGTCACCACCAGCTCGATGGGGAAAACCACCTCGCCGTGGCGGCGAACCGCCACCTCGGAGACGATCAGCGGCTCGGTTTCCGGCTCCGGCTCGCCCGCGGGCGCCGCCGATTCTTGCCCGGCGTCGGGGTCGATGATTGTCTCGCCATCGGCTCCGAAGGCACCGCGAGGCTGCGGCTTCGGGTAGCTGATGATGGGCTCGACGCCGTAGTCGAGGATCCCGGAGCCCCAGACCACCTGCTCGAAGAACTCCGTCATATCCTCGCCGGTGACCTCGTTGACCACCGCCAGGAAGTCGCGGCCGCCGGGATGGCGGAAGCGCCATCTCTGATGGTAGGTGCGCATCACCTCGCGCCAGAGTTCCTCGCCGAAGTAGGACTCCAGCGTCTCGAGGAAGGCACCGGGCTTAGGATAGGAGTTGACGCCGTAGGAGGCGCCGTTGAAAAACTCCCAGGCCTTGCGCTCCATCGGGTCGAGATCCGGCGCTTGCAGATACCTGCGGCGATGCTGATCAGCGGCTTCCTGCCCGACGCCCGAAGGAAAGGTGATCCAGGCGAGATCGCGAAAGGCGGCCACCGCGGCGCTGCTCGAGTGCCAGCCGGGGAAGGGGATCAGCGGCAGCGATCCGAGATTCACCGGCACGAAGCGCTGGAACCATAGCCCGGCGACGTTGTAGGCGGGAAGCGACGGCCCGTAGGCGAGATCCAGTACCTTGGTCTCCGAGTAGGTGTTGAAGCCCTCGTCGAGCCAGGCGGCCTCGAACTCGTTGTTGCCCACCAGCCCGTACCAGAATTGATGGCCGAACTCGTGCACGGTGACGCCCTCGGGAGAAAGCAGCCAGTCGGGGTTGTGGTAGCCGGCTCCGCCGGTGAACAGCGTCGGGTATTCCATGCCGCCGGCGGTGCTGCCGGGCTGCGGGTCGACCACCGTCAGCACCTCGTAGGGATAGGTGCCATACCAGCTGCCGAAGTAGTGCAGCGCGTGCTTGGTGGCGTTGAGGTAACGGTCGCGGTAGCGCTCGTGCTCCGGCTGCAGCAGCAGGGTGATGTCGACAGCCTGCAACCCCGGCTCTTCGAAGCGATCCTCCACCACCTCGATGTCGCGGTCGGCCAGCCAGGCGAAATCGTGAACGTCTTGTTGAAAGTAGGTGAGGGTCGAGGTGCCGTCGCCGTTTTCGACCTCACCGACGCGACGGCCGGTGGCGCCCACCGTGTAGCCGTCGGGAACCGTAATCGCCACTTCGTAGACGCCGTAGTCGGCGTAGAACTCGCTGCGGGCATGATACTGGTGACAGTTCCAGGCGCCGTTCTCGTAAACGCCGATCTTCGGAAACCACTGGGCGATGAAGTAGAAGTCGCCGTAATAGCCGGCGCGGGCGAAGCCCTTGGGGATGCGCGAGGTCCAGTCGAGCTCCACCACCACCTCGGTACCGGGAGCCACAGGTTTCGGCAGGCGCACGCGGAAGACCGTCTGGTCCTGCTCGTTGCCATCGTCGGGCTGCATGTACTCCAGGGTGGGGGTCAGGTCGGTGCCGTCCTCGAGCCGGATGCCCCCGACCTCGATCCAGCCCCACTCCTCGATCTGCAGGTTGCCGCGGAACTCCCCCGCTTCCCGCATGAACGAGGATTGGTTGTTCTTGGCGGCGTTCCAGTAGCTGTGAAACCAAAGCTCCTGGATCGGATCGGGCGAGCTGTTGCGCCAGCTGAGGGTCTCGCTGCCGACGAGGCGCTTCGCTTGCGCATCCAGCCGCACCTCGATCCGATAGTTGGCGAGGCGCTGCGATCGCTCCGGTAGCTGCGCCGGCGTCACAGGGGTGGCGGCGGGTAGGGTCGACTCCTGCACCCCAGCCGGCAGAGCCGGCTCCGAGGGGGTGGTTGGGGCCATCGGCTCGGCAACGCCCGAAGGCGGCGGCGCGGTGACCGGGGCTGGCCTGGATGGTACCGCCGGCGTGGCCGCGGAGGCGATGGTACAGAGCATCAGCGCCAGGGCCGCTATCGACACGTAGAGCGGTGACGGGTGCCAGCTTGCGGCGCCACGATCCATACGCAGCATCTTGTCCAACTCGGACACTGGATCCCCACCTCTTCCGCTACAGGTTGATGTTTTCCTCGATCTCCCGGTGGGAAACGTGCAGCCGGTAGGCGTCGTACTCGTTGAGCTTGGTCTCGAGCAGCTTGTCGAGCACTTTGTCTCCCAAGGTCTGGCGCAACAGCTCGGAACCTGTCGCCTTCTGCACCGCGTCATACAAGTCGTGTGGCAACGATTCGATACCCTGCTGCTCTCGCTCCAGCGGTGTGTACTGGTAGAGGTCGTCGGTGACCGGATCAGAGAGCTCGTAGCTGCCGTCGATCCCCTTGAGGCCGGCGGCCAACATCACCGCGAAGGCCAGGTAGGGATTGCAGGCAGCGTCGGGGAAGCGCAGCTCGATCCGCGTCGCCACCTCCTTGCCTGGCTTGTAGGTGGGCAGCCGCACCAGGGCGGAGCGGTTGCGCTCGGCCCAGGCGATATAGACCGGCGCCTCGTAGCCGGGCACCAGTCGCTTGTAGGAGTTGTACCACTGGTTGGTGATCAGGCAGATCTCCTGAGCGTGGCTCAAGACCCCGGCGATGAACTGCCGGGCCGTTTGCGAGAGGTGGTGGGGAGCATCCTTGGAGAAGAAGGCGTTGCGTTCCTCGTCGTTGAAGATCGACAGATGTGTGTGCATGCCGCTGCCGTTGTGCGCCGCCAGTGGCTTGGGCATGAAGGTGGCGTGGATGCCATTGCGGCGGGCGATTTCCTTCACCAGCCACTTGTGGGTTTGTAAGTTATCGGCCATCTCCAGCGCCTCGGCATACTTGAGGTCGATCTCGTGTTGGCTGGGTGCTACCTCGTGGTGCATGTACTCCACCGGGATGTCCATGACCTGCAGGGCGAAGCGAGTGGCCTCGCGAAAATCGTCGCCGATGTCCACCGGCACCATGTCGAAGTAGCCGGCCTGGTCGAGCACACTGGTGCTGCCGTCGGCCTGGAAATAGAAGTACTCCGCCAGTTTTTG
>JBHHYG010000165.1:0-7892 GCA_046757445.1 Acidobacteriota bacterium | reverse complement strand
AGCGGGGGCCAGATTCGAACTGGCGACCTTCGGGTTATGAGCCCGACGAGCTACCTGACTGCTCCACCCCGCATCCGTTCCCAAGGTATGCCACCGGGAATCGCGGGTCAAGACGGTTGATTGGCGGGCCAGGGCCGTGGGTTTGGGCGGGCCAGGCGCGTGAAAACCGGGCCGCCGGCGGCTCCGTGGCGCCGGCTCTGCTGCTACACTTCAGTTCCATGGACTGGACAACGATGGCGGTGAAGCTGGTGGCGTCGCTGGTGGCCGGCGGCCTGGTGGGATGGGAGCGAGAGATCTCCGGCAAGGCGGCCGGCCTGCGCACCAACATCCTCATCTGCATGGGGGCGACGCTGATGTCGATGACCGGGCTGGCGATGACCGAGCTTACCGTCACCCAGCGGATCGTCTCCGATCCACAACGGATCGGCGCCGGCATCATCACCGGCATCGGCTTTCTCGGTGCCGGCACGATTCTGCAGGCGCGGGGATCGGTGCGCGGCCTGACGACGGCGGCGACGATCTGGGTGCTGGCCGGTATCGGATTGGCCATCGGCGCTGGCGATCTCGAGCTGGCGGGGCTGGCCACCCTCCTCACCATGGTGGCCCTCCACGGCATCGGTAAGATCGAGCGCACCCTCACCTCTCGGCATACGACGGTGGAGTACTCGATTACCGGACGGCCGGGGCGCGATCTCATTGACTCCGTTCAGGGTTGTGCAGCGGATGTAAAGGCCGACCTGTTCGGCATGCGCATCACCAAGACGGAAGAGGCGCTGACCGTGCGCTTCAGCGCCAGGGTGACACCCGATGGACAATCGCGGCTGGCCAGGACGTTGCTGGATTTGCCGGCGGTACGGACGGTGGGTTCTAAGGCGTCGGCTTCGGCCCGTCCTCCCAGCGCCGGGAGATGACGCAGGCGTTGACGCCGCCGATGCCCATCGACAGCTTGCCGGCTACCCCGGGGGGCGCTTCACAGGGGGCGTTGAGCACGAAGCGGAAGGGGGCCGTGGCGATCAACGGGTGCAGTGCTTCGGCCTCGATCGTCGTCGGATACAGCTCGCCCCGGGTCAGGCCGAGATGCTGTGCGGTCAGCTCCCAGCCACCGCTCACCGCCATGCCGTGGCCGAAGGTGCCCTTGCGGGCGGTGACGGCGAGGCCGTCGGGGACAAGTTCCTGCAGCGTGCCGATCTCCTGGTAGTCGCCCGGCGTGGCCGTGGCGTGCATGTCCCAGGTGCCGAGGTCGGAAGCTTCGATACCAGCCGCTTGCAGGGCCAGCCGGATGGCCTCCAGCGGCCCCTCCTTAGTCGGGGTGATGATGTGCTCGGCGTCTGATGTGACACCGACTCCGATGATCTCGAGCCCGAGTGGCCGGTAGCCTTGCTTTCTCATGAACTCGTGGTCGCCGACGATCCAGATACAGGCGCCACCGCTGATGTGTGTTCCCCTCAAGTTGCTCAAGGGCATGGAGGGGCGGCGGTCGGCTGACAGCACCCT
Source organism: Acidobacteriota bacterium (assembly GCA_046757445.1). GTDB lineage: Bacteria > Acidobacteriota > UBA890 > UBA890 > UBA890 > JBHHYG01. Next base: position 6,398 of record JBHHYG010000165.1, on the reverse strand, counting down.
GGCGCGGTAGAAAGCGGCGACGAGCATGGGGTGTGGGGGCGGATCGGCCATTCCCACCACCACCACCTTGGCTTCGCCGGTGCGGATCGCCTGCATGGCCAGCTTCAAGGCGACGCCGAAGGAGGAGCAGGCGGCAATGGGCGCGCAGGCAGGACCAGTGATTTTCCCCAGCATGGAGACCTGTGCGGCGGGGGTGTTGGCGATGTTCCAGATGAGGTTGGGGGCGACCGACATCCAAGGGGGAGTGGGGCACTGCCATTGTTTTTGGAGCTTGGTGAAGGCGCTGCGCTTGCGACGGATGATCCTCAGCTTGTCGGCGTTGATGTCTCCCTTGATCCCCGCCGCCTCGATGGCCTCGAAGGCCTCGAGGTATTCTGGCAACTGCTCGGACCGCCGCATCCAGAAAGAAAACCAGGCATCCTCGGTGGCATCGCGCTGGGGAGCGCCATCGGGCAAATCCCTGGGGTCGGTGGGAACCTCCCATTGCTGCGCTAGCGCCTGGCGCTCATCGTCATCCGCCTGCTCGTACTGGTCCCGATCCCGGTTGCGCTCGGCCGCTGCCCAAAACCGGTCCCAGCGGCGTTGGGCATGGTAGAGGGCCAAGCTACATCCATACTGGGTCGGCAGGTCACCAACACCGGTGCCGATCAGCACGTGGGCCTTGCTGGCGAGATCCTGCAGCGTCTTCTCGATGCCCGGGTTTTGCCCCAGCGCCTGGATGAAGGCGCCGATGGCGTAGAGCGTCGTGTTGCCCATCTTCTGCTGTAGCTGCGGGAACTTGGTGGGCGCAAAGCGGGCCTCGATCCAGGGGCGGTAGTCGGCGAAGTCGAAGCTCGGCTGGCCGGTGAGAAACGTCGACGGCCCGAAGCCGTCGAAGGCGCTCAGCCAGGAACCGTCCTCCTGGAGCTTCTCAGCGAAGGTATCGATGTCGGGGCAAGCGGGCGCGATAACGCCCCATCCGAAGATGCCGACGCGTGTCATCCGCTGTCAGCGCCTGGTTGGCAACGACGGTGCTGACGGTGACCACGACGGGGATTCCTCGCTCGCTTGTGGCGATCTCCCGGGCTCCGTGGACAGGGTAGGAGGGGGCAGGTAGATGGTTTCGTCGGGTAGCCCCATATTGAGCTCTTCCCGGGCAACCTTCTCGATGGCTTGCGGATCGTCGCTGAGTGCGCGGATCTGATCGAGCATCGCCTGATTTTCTCGCTCGCTGGCCAGGATCTGGTAGTGCAGCTGGGTTGTCCGGGCGCGTGCCCTCATCAGTGCCACCAGGCCGCCGTTACTGAGCAGAGCATAGAGGGTACCGCCCGTGGCGATAATCATGACAGCGACGGTCAGGCGGCCGGTGCGCCACCCCGACTGCGTTCTCCTGGGACGCGGAATCAGGATGCGGATCTGCATGCTGGACCTCTTTCCTGGTGGATGGTCTATCTCCATCCCTTGGGTGGTCGCTCGCTGTGGCCGCAGCCGATTGTACTCAGCAATGCCCCGCGAAGCGATACCGTGCGCTACTGGAGGTGGCCCGACCCTGCACGCTCATGCGGGTTCTGGCAGCGCGAAGAGGCTTGCCTCCCGAGGACTATATGCGGTCCCTGCTCGAGGAGGGAATCGACCGCGACCTTCTCTATGGCAGGGAAGGAACCGAGATTCAGTCCTCGTGGGGACGTCGCAGCGGTCTGAAGGTGGTCCAACCGGTGTAGACGGCGGTGTCCTCGAGTATCGCCTCGATCTGCAGCAGTCGGTTGTACTTGGCGATCCGCTCACCCCGAGAAACCGAGCCAGCCTTGATCTGCCCGCAGCCGGTGGCGACGGCAAGATCGGCGATGGTGGCGTCGGTGGTCTCTCCTGAACGGTGGGAGATCATCGCCGCATAGCCATGCGAGGAGGCCAGGCTCACGGCCTTGAGTGTTTCGGTCAGTGTGCCGATCTGATTGGGCTTGATGAGCACGGCGGTTGCCACTTTTTCGACGATGCCGCGACCGAGCCGCTCGACATTGGTGACAAATATATCGTCACCGACAAGCTGAAGCTTGCCACCGAGGGCACTGGTCTGCCCTTGCCAGCCGGTCCAGTCCTCTTCGCCAAGACCGTCCTCGATCGAAACCAGCGGGTATTCGTCCACCAGCTCCTCGTACCAAGCGGTGAGCTGATCGGCGCTGGCCGATTCGAACCCTTCGCCCGCCATCCGGTAGGGTTCTTTGCCGTTCTCGCAGAGTTCGCTGGCGGCCACGTCGATGGCCAGTGAGACATCTTCGCCGACCCGGTAGCCGGCGCGCTCGATGGCTTGCAGGAGCAGATCGAGCACCTCGCGGGTGGTGCCGATCTCCGGCGCGAAGCCGCCCTCGTCACCAACGTTGGTGGTGTGTCCCTTCTCGTGCAGCAGCTCTTTGAGAGCATGGAAGCACTCGGCCCCAGCGCGCAGCGCCTCCCTGAAGCTTTCCAGCCCGGCTGGAACGAGCATGAATTCCTGCACGTCCAGTGTATTGTCGGCGTGACGGCCGCCGTTGATGACGTTGATCAGCGGCACCGGCAAGATCTGGGATCCGGTTCCGCCCAGGTAGCGGAACAGTGGCAGCCCGACCACCTCGGCAGCGCAGTTGGCGGCTGCCAGTGAGACGCCCAGCATGGCGTTGGCACCCAGTCGAGCTTTGTCTTTACTGCCGTCGAGTCCGATGAGAGTGCGGTCGATGAGGGCCTGATCGGTAACTTCGAGGCCGAGCAGAGCGTCGACGATCTCACCGTTGACATGGTCGACGGCCTGCAGCACTCCTTTTCCGTTGTAACGCCGTGCGTCTCCATCACGGAGCTCGAGCGCCTCTGCGTGCCCGGTGGATGCGCCCGATGGCACTGCGGCGCGACCGAAGCTGCCATCGTCCGCAAAGACGTCGACCTCGAGGGTGGGGTTGCCGCGAGAGTCGAGGATCTCCAGGGCGCGAATGTTTTCGATCAGAGACATGGTTGATATCCGCGGTTCGGGCTAGGTCAGGATTCCCCGTTGCGGCTGTAACGGAGCATCCTCTATACCATCTCTACCTCATGGCTACCGAACAAGTAGTCGCGGCTGGCGGCGTGCAGCGACTCTGCTTCCTCCTCGGTCGGGGCTTCAGCATAGCAGCGAACGAGTTGCTCCGTCCCCGATCGGCGCCAAAGGAACCAGGCCTCGTCGAACAGCAGCTTGACGCCGTCGAGTTGCTTGACCTCTCGTATCTTTCGCCCCGCCAGGCGGTTCGGGGCCGAGCGGACACGCTCGTCGATCTCCGACTCGATCGCCGGCGACAGCCGGTAGTCATGACGGATGTGAAACGAACGCCCGACGCGCTTCCACAGATCCTCGAGCTGCTTGCCCAGTGGCGCTCCGTTGCGGGCGGTGAGCTCGGCCACCAGAAGGCAGGCGAGGATGCCGTCCTTCTCCGGCAGGTGGTTGCTCACCGTCAGGCCGGCACTCTCCTCGCCGCCGAAGACCACCTGCCCCTGGCGGATGAGGTCGCCGATATACTTGAAGCCAACGGGTGTCTCGAAGGTTTTCACCCCATGCGCGTCGGCGACGCGGTCGATTAGATGGGTGGTGGCGACGGTGCGGGCAACGTCGCCCTTGGGGCCACGCTCTCCCAGGATATAGTCGAGCAGCAGCCCGAGGACGTCATTGGCATTCAGCAACGTGCCGTCCCCGTCGACAATGGCGAAGCGGTCGGCGTCGATGTCCGTGGCCAGGCCGAGGGCGCAGTCGGTGCTGGCGACCAGCTCCGCCAGCTCGGCGAGGCTCGCTGCCGAGGGATCCGGTCCGTAGCCGCCGAAGTAAGGGTCACGGAAGTTATGCAGGACCTCACACGGCACCCCTTCTTCGATGAGCAAGCGATCGAGGTAGGCGCGGCCGGTGCCATAGAGGACGTCGACGCCGAGCTTGATCTTGCTGCCGGCGATGACCCGCAAATCGACTTGAGATCGAAGCCGTTCCAGATAGCCTTCGGTCGGATTGATCTCCCGGAAATAGTCCTCACTGAGGAAGTACTCGTCGTGAAAGTCCGCTTCAATGGCTCGCAGCTCATTCTCGACTTCAGCGGTAACTTCAGGCAGCGAAGGAGCTCCACTAGCCTCCGACAGCTTCAGGCCGGTGTACTCGGGAGGGTTGTGGCTGGCGGTAAAGTTCAAGCCGCCGGAGAGGGCTAGCTGAGAGATGGCGTGTGCCAGTGCCGGCGCCGGCGTGTCCCGAGAGCAGCGAAGGGCGAGGATGTGATTATGGGAAAGGACTTTGGCTGCCTCGGCGGCGAATTTCTCGGAAAGGAAACGTGTATCGTAGCCGATGACCAGCGAGCGGTCCCCTTCGGGGGGCCTGAGGAGGTAGTTCGCAATCGCCTGGGTGACGAGGCGAACGTTGCGAAAAGTGAAATCTTCGCCGATGATACCCCGCCACCCGGCGGTGCCGAATCGGATCATCGCTTCGCCGCCGCCGTCATGCCGTAATCCGTCAAACCGATACCGAGATCGGACAGTAGCAGGGGAGATTCGGCGGGGCAAGCACCGCGCTGAAAGGGTGGAAGATGAATCAGAAACGGCGGCCGCTCGGGGGGCTAGGAGGTGTAACGATGGCCGAGAAAGGGTTGGTCGTGCTCAGCACGGCAGCAGAGACGGAGGTCGCCCGCAACCTCGCCGCAATGCTGGTGAAGGAGCGTCTCGCTGCCTGCGCCAACGTCGTTGACGGAATCCACTCGGTCTATTGGTGGGAAGGCGAAGTGCGCAGCGATGCCGAGGTACTGCTGATCATCAAGACCGATGCAGATCACCTCGAGCGGTTGACGGCGGCCCTCGAGCAACATCATCCTTATGACTGCCCGGAGGTCATCGCCCTGCCGGTCGTAGGGGGATCGGCCGCCTACCTCGATTGGCTGCGGCAGAGCCTGGACAGGTCAGACTGAGGCCAGGGCACGCTCCAGGTCACCGAGCAGGTCGTCGGTGTCCTCGATACCGACCGACAATCGCACCAGCCCGTCGCTAATGCCGCGCGCCTGACGCACCTCAGCGGGGATGGCCGCATGGGTCATCGACGCCGGATGGGAGATGAGCGTCTCGACGCCGCCGAGGCTCTCCGCCAAGGCGCAGATCTGCACGGCGTTGAGCACCGAGGAGACGGCCTCGAGGTCGGCAAGCTCGAAGCTCAACATGCCACCGAATCCGCTCATCTGCCGCTCGGCCAGCTGGTGCTGTGGATGGTCGGCAAGGCCAGGGTAGTAGACTTTCCGCACCGCCGGGTGGTCGGCGAGCATGGCGGCGATACGGCGGGCGCTGGAGTCGTGTTGCTCCATGCGCAGCGCCAGCGTTTTGACCCCGCGCTGGATCAGCCATGCCTCAAAGGGTGACAGCGTGGCGCCAGCGCTCTTGGCGAGAAAGTCGAGGCGCTCGGCCAGCTCCTCCCGGTTCGTGGCCGCCACACCGCCGATGCTGTCGGAGTGGCCGTTGAGGAACTTGGTGGTCGAGTGCACGACGACGTCGGCACCGAACTGCAGCGGTCGTTGAAAGTAGGGAGACATAAAGGTGTTGTCCACCACCAGCAGAGCACCGTGCCGCTGCGCTAGCTCGGCGGCCGCGGCGATGTCGGTGAGCTGCAGAAGCGGGTTGGTGGGCGTCTCGACGTAGAGCATGCGGGTATTGTGCTGCCAAACGGCCTCTACCGCCTCGATCTCGGAGGTGTCGACGTAGCTGAAGGAGAGGCCGCTGCTGTCCCGCAGCACTTGCTCGAAGAGTCGATAGGTGCCGCCGTAGACCGCCTCCGAGCAGACCAGATGATCCCCGGATGCCAGCAGCCTGGTGACGGCGTCGATGGCCGCGGTGCCGCTGCCGAAGGCCACAGCTTGGCTTGCTCCTTCGAGGGCTGCGAGGTTCTTCTCCAGGGCCCTGCGCGTGGGGTTACCGCTACGGCTGTAGACGTACTCGCCCGGTTCGCCGAAGCGGAACTGAACGTAGGTCGAGGTGGCGTACAGCGGTGGGATGACGGCACCGGTGGTGGGGTCGGCTTCCTGGCCGACGTGTACCGCACGGGTAGTGAAGCCTGGGGTCTTGCTGTCGGACGGCACGGTACCTTCTTTCGGTTTGCTGGCAGGGGACGGGAGGCAACCTGTCTCAGCGGTGTCGGCTTAGCCCGCACTCGCTCCTTGGCTGCCGGAATCGTCGCCGCGCCGGCGCGGGTCAGGGTAGATGCCGGTGCTGAGGTAGCGTTCACCACTATCCGGAACGATGGTAGCGATGCGTGCGTCGGGGCCGAGCCGGGCGGCCACCTGGCAAGCTGCATGTACCGCCGCCCCCGCCGAGGAACCGGCTAGCAGTCCCTCGTCATGGCCGAGGGCATGGACCATAGCGAAAGCATCCTCGTCGCTGACGGTGATGACTTCGTCGATGAGCTCCAT
>JBHHYG010000164.1:0-7921 GCA_046757445.1 Acidobacteriota bacterium | reverse complement strand
GTCGAATATTCGGGTAGACTTCATCCACACGCCGGGGGCCGACCTGTTCATCGTCTACAACGAGCGCCGGCTGGCTGAGAGCACCGGCCTCATCGACCGGGCGGTGATCGTCAAGATGACCCACCTGCTGCGCTTCTAGCCCGAACTTCCCATCGCTTCACGAGGTGTTGAGAAATGCGGGGCCAGACCCTTCATGATTTCCGGAGGGCTCGGGTAGACTCCCGGCAGTGTGTTGGTTGCAGCGTTGTGGGTAACGGCTGAGGTGGCGCATGGCGGGACCAAGAAGACAAGGAGGCGGGAGTAGGGCTGGGGAGGTCTCGGCCTGGCTAAAGGAGCACCGCGACGAGATGGCCGGGTTCATCGAGCGGCTGGTGGTGGCCGAGTCTCCCTCGCTGCTGCCCGAGGCGCAGCAGCAGGTGCTCGAGATCCTCACCGGCGCCTTGACCGTTCTGGGCTACCGGGTGCGCCGCATCCGCGGCCGCCAAACCGGCGATCATCTCTACGCCGTGCCGGCGGGCCGGCGGCGCGGCAGTGCGGCGCAACTGTTGCTGGGGCATTGCGACACTGTCTGGCCGCTCGGCAGCCTCCAGCAGATGCCCTTCGAGATCACCGGCGAGATCATGCGCGGTCCCGGCATTTTCGACATGAAAGCCGGGCTGGCGCAGATGATCTACGCGCTTGAGGCGCTGCGCGCGCTCGCGCTTGAGCCGGCGGTCGCGCCGGTGGTCTTCATCAACTCCGACGAAGAGATCGGCAGCGACGAGTCGAGCCGCTATATTCGCTCGCTGGCTCGCCGGGTCGACCGTGCCTTCGTGCTGGAGCCGGCCCTGAGTCCCGCAGGGAAGTTGAAGACGCAGCGCAAGGGCGTGGGGCAGTTCACCGTCGTCGCCACGGGTCGAGCGGCGCATGCCGGCCTCGATCCGGAGAAGGGGGCCAGCGCCGTTCTCGAGCTGAGCCACCAGATCCAGAGGCTTTTCGCGCTCAGCGATCGGGAGGCCGGGGTCAGCGTCAATGTCGGCCTCATCGCGGGGGGTGTGCGCCCGAACGTCATCGCTCCCGAGGCGGAGGCGATCGTCGACGTGCGGGTGCCGAGCGAGCCGCAGGCCAGGCGCCTCGAGAAAGCGATCCTCGGCTTGCAGGCGGTCACCGAGGGCGTCGCGCTCGAGGTCACCGGATCGATCGCGCGGCTGCCGCTGGCGCCGACACCGCGCAACCGGGCGCTCTGGGATGCGGCGGTGAGGTTAGCGCGGGAGCTCGGCCTGGAGCTGGAGGAGGGGCTGGCGGGCGGGGCTTCCGACGGCAATACCACGAGCCAGTTCACCGCCACCCTCGATGGCCTCGGGGCGGTGGGAGACGGCGCCCACGCTGACCATGAGTTCGTCTGCATTCAGCGTTGTCTGGAGCGCTGCGCCCTACTGGCGCTGTTGCTACTGGAGCCGCCACTGTGCTAGCCGGCATTTCTCATCGATCTCCTGCTGCGGGCCTGACCACACCCTCGCGACGTAGCCCGATGAGAAGTGCGGACAGACTCCTAAGCTGTCTGGCCCTCCAGGGCCTTGATGAACTGCTCGATGTCGGCCTTGTCCTCCGCTTCGGGGTTCTGCTCCAGGTAGGCCCGCAGATGCTCGGCCGCTTTGGCGAGGTCGCCATTGCGAGCGTAGGCGAAGCCAAGGTTCTTATGGGCCAAGGGGTAGACTGGTTGCAGGCGCAGGGCTTGCTCGAGCGCCTCGATGCCCTCATCCACCTTCCCCTCGGCCACCAGCACCACACCCTTGTTGTAGGAGTCCATGGCGTCATCGCTGGCGTCGTTTGCCCGCTGGGGGCTGCCGCCGCTCAAGGTATTTTCGCCGCTGCGCCTTGCATGTCGTCGTCCTTGCGGTGATTCGCCGCCGGCCTGCGCGGCGCGGGCCTGGTCCAGCTCGAGACGGGCGTTGGTGTCGTCGGGGGCTAGTTTCTGCCACTGTTCGTACGCTTGGACGGCCTGCTCGTACTCTTTCTGCTCGAAATGGCTACGGCCGATAACGGCATAAACGGAGGCAAGGACCTTGGGGTCCGCCTCGGCCTCGCCGAGCGTATCCAGCACTTGCTTCATCAACGAAATGGCCTCCACGAAGCGCTTGTCCTCGAAGGCCTCGACGCCAGCGGAATAGAGCTCGGCGGCGGCGTTCCTCGATGCTGCGACACCGGGCTTCATGGTGATATCCAGCCTCGTCGGGCCCACCTTGAGATTGATCTCCTTCACCACGGTCTGGAAGCCTTCCATCTCGAAGTTAATCTGGGTCATGCCCAACCTGACGTTGCGGCGATAGTATCCACCCTTCTTGTTGGTTCGCAGCTCGATGTCCTCGACCGGGTTGCTGGGGTCCTGCCCCTCCCTGTGTATCGTGACCTTTACCCCTTCTAGAGGCTTGCCCTCTGCATCCGTGACGGTTCCGGCGAGGCGAGCGTTGAACTGGATGGGCCGAACCCCTGCGGCTGAAGGCAGGGTGTCCCCGCTGAGGATGGCAACAGAGGACATTGCCAGCGCCAGCGTTGCGAGGAGCGCTAGCCCGCATTTTTCAACGGTTTTCGTCACCAGCACGCCCTTTGCCGCGCCCCCAGCAGCAAACTGTTGAGATATGCGGGCTGGCTGCCAACGAGCAGCCCTGCGACGGCGGGTATCCGCGTTTGTCGATCTCATCTTTCCCTCCTCCTGATCTTCTCCACTATAAATGTACGAGGGACGGGCGCCGAAAGTAAATCTCCCCACAGGTCGAGCTTAGAGATCCCGGTGAATGGCGTTCCGGCCGGCGGGCGATCCCAGCCGGAAAGCAAAGGCTGTGGTGGGGGGGGGGAGGCATTGTTCGCCGGCTGCAGCTTGACCTGTCTGCAGATTTCAACAAACTGCTCTGGTAAAGAGCGTAGAGGCTCCGGCTCCGTCACCGTTCGGGGAATGGTCGTTTTCATGCCCGGCGGTCATCGAGGTGGCAGGAGTCAGCGTTCGCTTCAGGGCAGGGCCCGGGGCTTCCACACCCTGGAAGCTTCGACTGCAGACGGGAGGCAAGCATGCGAGACGTTGCACGGTGTGGGAGGCAACAGACGTTGCACGGGCTAGTGCCGAGGCGGCGAGTGTTGGTCGCGGCCGCAGCTGCGATAGCGCTATCGGCGGGCGCCTTTGGCTGCGTCATCTTCGCCTCGTTGATCCCGCGTTTGAGCTTCGAGGTCACCTTCCCCGCCTCCATCCACGCCAGGCCATTGGATGGGCGGGTTTTTCTCATCATCTCGTCGAGCGAGGAGGGTGAGCCTCGTTTCCAGGCGGCGTCCTGGCGTGGCGGCCAGCCGCTCTTCGCTATGGACGTCGACGGCCTCGAGCCCGGCGAACCGGCGGTGATCGATTCCGGGGCGCTGGGGTTCCCGCTGGCCAGCATCGACGATCTGCCCGCCGGTGACTACAACGTCCAGGCGCTGATCAACATCTACACCACCTTCCATCGCGCCGACGGCCACACCATCAAGGCCCACATGGACCAGTGGGAGGGGCAGCACTGGAACATCTCGCCGGGGAATCTGTACAGCGATGTGCAGCGCGTGCATCTCGATCCGCGACAGGCGGCGACGATCCAGATCGATCTCACCAACGTCATCCCTCCCATCGAGCAGCCGCAGGACACCAAATACATCAAGCACGTCAAGATTCGCAGCGACCTGCTCAGCGACTTCTGGGGGCAGGATTTCTACGTCGGCGCCATCGTGCTGGTACCGGACGGCTTCGAGGATCACCCCGAGGCCCACTACCCGGTGGCCTATTACCAGGGCCATTTCCACAACACCTTCTACACGCCGGTAGGCTTCAGTGAAGAGCCGGCCGACCCCGGGCTGAGCGGCTACGACCGCACCTACGCCGAGGCCAGCTACAAGTTCTATGAGGATTGGACCTCCGGCAAGCTGCCGCGCATGATCATCGTCACCCTGCAGCACCCCAACCCCTTCTTCGATGACTCCTACGCCGTCAACTCCGCCAACGTCGGTCCCTACGGCGACGCCCTCACCCAGGAGCTGTTGCCCTACGTCGAGGAGAAGTTCCGCGCCATTGGCGACGGTTGGGCGCGCACCCTCTACGGTGGCTCGACTGGCGGCTGGGAAACCCTCGCCTGGCAAGTCTTCTATCCGGAGATGTTCAGCGGTGCCTGGGTCAACTGCCCTGATCCCATCGACTTCCGCTACTACCAGCTGGTGAACATCTACGAGGACGACAACGCTTTCTACCCCGACAGCGAATGGGTGAAGGATCCCATCCGCCCCTTCATGCACGACGTCGACGGCCAGGTGCGGATGACCCTCCAGCAAGCCAGCCAGTTGGAGCAGGTGCTGGGCACCAGGGGTCGCTCCGGCGAGCAACTCGATATCTGGCAGGCGGTCTATGGGCCCGTCGGCGACGACGGTTACCCGAAGCCGATCTGGGACAAGCGCACAGGGGTCATTGACCACGGAGTGGCCGAGTACATGCGCGACAACTACGACCTCAGCTACATCCTGCGGCGCGACTGGGCGACGCTGGGGCCGAAGCTGGTGGGCAAGATCCACATCGCCGTCGGCGACGAGGATACCTTCTACCTGGAGGAGGCGGTGCGCTTGCTGGAGGAGTTTCTGGAGGGGACCACCGATCCTTACTACGCCGGCTCGGTGAAGTACGGCCCGCGCCATCCGCACTGCTACTCGGGCCCCCCCGATGACCAGTCGGTACGCCTCACCCGGCTTTCCTACAACCAGCGCTTTCTGCCCAAGATGGCTGAGCAAATCACCCGCACCGCTCCCCGCGGCGCCGACATGAGCTGGAAGTACTGATTCCGGGGCCGGCCGCACAGGTGACGCCACCTTTCACCGCCCGCCACGCTCCTGTGCGGGGTTGTCGCTGCTCACCAGGTGAGCGGAGGTCATCAGTAAGTAGTTTTGCCCATTGATCAATGTGATCAACTATGAAAGCTATTCTATAGCTCATAATTTCTTTGATTTTGCCAGAAAAGGCCTTGCATAGGTTGCTTTGATAGATTATGCATAGCAGAGGCGCTGTCTGAGCGGTGCCTCCGTCCAACGCGTCCCGCTCGGTGGGTTTCGAGCGCAAGCGGGATGAGGGAAAGGTGAGTTCTCGGTGCCTGGCGATGGGCTCTAGCCCGCATTTCTCAACGGCTCGCGGCTGCGCGAGCGCAATGGCGGGCGATGACTGCGTTGCGCTTGGCTCGAGGGCTCGACGTACTGCACGAGTACGCCTGCGCCCGGCGCGCGCCCTTCTTGTATCCTCCCCCCGTAAAGTTCACTAGCCCGCATCTCTCGCAGGCTCCGCCTGCTCGAGTAGACGGCGGACCATCAGCTCGCGGTTGTAGGGCGTTGTCTTGGCGTTAGGATGTGCAAGCTCCTGGAATGACACGGCTGGACGCCCTGCAGGAATCTGGCAATGGAGGCCACAGGGCACTCGTGGGGTTGAGGGCGGCTGCGCGGACCATGGGAGGTAGGGCATGAGAGTGGCAAGTAGCGTCACCCGCAGATGGCTGATGAAGCGCGGCGCCGCGGCGGCGTGCTTGAGCGCAATCGGACCGATGAGTCTCGGCCGGTACCGCTGGCCGGTCTCGCCGAAGCAGCCATACTCGGCACGCGCCGTGGAGCTGATCGCGAACTCCACGGTTATCGACATGCTGGCCCCTTTCAGCCTCGGGACCAGCCCCTGGTTACGCGACCCCGACACCTTCACGCCGGAATTGGTGGAGAAATTCAGGAGCTCGGGTATCAACGTCTTTCATATCGCCACCGGCGTTGGCGGCGCGCAGGATCCGGTGCGCGATGTCACCCGGTTCCTCGGCCTGTGGAACGGCTTCATCGCCACCCACACGGAGTTCCTCATGCGAGTCGACAGCCCCGCTGACCTCGAAGCGGTTGGGGAGTCGGGGAAGATCGGCGTCCTGCTGGGCGTACAGAACTCCAACCACTTCCAGTACGACCTCGACGATATCGACTTCTTCTACTCGCTCGGGCAGCGCGTCTCGCAGCTCACCTACAACGCCCGTAATCGCATCGGCAACGGCAGCACCGAGCGCGTCGATGGCGGGCTCAGCGATTACGGCGTGGCGGTGGTGAAGCGGATGAACGAGGTCGGCATGGCCGTGGACGTCTCCCACTGTGGTGACCGCACCACCCTCGACGCCATCGAGGTGTCCGAGCAGCCGGTGCTGATCACGCATTCGAACGCGCGGGCCTTGAATGCGGGCCATCCGCGCCTGAAAACCGACGAGATGATCGAGGCCATGGCTGCCAAGGGCGGGGTCATGGGGATCACCGGTGTGCGCATGTTCGTGCGTGGCAAGGAGCCTACCACCATCGAGGACGTGCTCGATCATTTCGACTACGTCGCTCGGCTGGTCGGCGTCGAGCATGTCGGTCTCGGCTCCGACAGCGACCTGGACGGCTACGACGATATGGATCCGGAAGAGCTCGAGCGGCTGCGGGCCGCCTACAAGGACAGCTACGGCTTCCGCGACAAGATTGACATCGAGGGGGTCGATCATCCCAAGCGCGTGTACGACCTCACCGAGGGGCTGATCCGCCGGGGCTACACGGACGAGGAGATCGGCTTGATCCTGGGAGGCAACTTCCAACGGGCCCTTTCGCAGATCTGGTTGGCGCGATACTCCCACCACTGAGGAGGAAGTCTTTGACGTGCTGATGGGTGCAGACTGGCCGCGCAAGATCCTGCATATCGATCTGGACGCCTTCTATCCCAGCGTCGAGGTGCTCGATCATCCAGAGCTCGAGGGGCGACCGGTGATCGTCGGTGGTCTCGGGCGCCGGGGAGTCGTGGCCTCGGCCTCCTACGAGGCACGGAAGTACGGTGTTCACTCGGCGATGCCGATGGCCAGTGCTCGCAGGCTGTGCCCGGACGGTGTCTATCTGAGGTCGCGCTTCGATCGCTACCGGCAGCTCTCGCGCAAGGTTTTCGACATCTATGAAGCCTGGACAGAACGTGTAGAGCCGCTGTCACTCGACGAGGCCTACCTCGATGTCAGCCGCCATATCAGCAGCCCCGTGGACATCGCTAAATCCATCAAGTTTTCGATTCGGCGAAAGACTCGCTTGACCGCCTCGGCAGGGATATCGGGCAACAAGTTTCTGGCCAAGCTGGCCTCCGATCTCGACAAGCCCGACGGGCTGACGGTGATCGATCCGCCGGAGGCGTCGCGGTTTCTCGCGCCGCTACCGGTGGAGAAGCTCTGGGGCGTCGGACCGGCGACGGCAGAGATGCTACGGAAGGCGGGGTACGAGACAATCGGCGCGGTAGCGGCTGCCGACCCCGCCGCCCTGATCGCGATGATCGGCAGAGGGGGCCGGCAGCTCTGGGATTTCGCTCAAGGCTGTGACGAGCGGCAGGTGGAGCCGCCGGGGGTGCCCAAGTCGATATCCTCGGAGACCACCTTCGAGCTGGATTTGCCCTCCTGGGATGAGGCCTGGCCGAGCCTCGAGAAATTCGCCAGGGAGCTGGCAGGGAAGCTGCGCCATCGTGAGCTGATGGCCCGCACCGTGACGCTGAAGGTGCGGTTCCAGGATTTCACCACCATCACCCGCACGCTGACGCCGGCCGCGCCGCTTGGTGATGTCGGCGAGCTGCTCGGAGTCGCCCGCCAGCTCGCCGGCCGTGTCGTCCTTGCTGGCCGCCGCATTCGCTTGGTAGGGCTGGGTGTTTCCAGGCTAGTCAGCAGCCAGCCGCAGGCCTGTGGGGGTCAACCGACGAACCAGCGTCAGCTAGGGTTGTGGGATGGGTGAGTCTCCTACGAAGCGCGCACTTCTCAACGGCTCGCGGCTGCGCGGCCGCAATGGCAGGCGATGACTGCGTTGCGCTTGGCTCGAGGGCTCGACGTAGTGCACGAGTACGCCTGCGCCCTCGAACCGGCGCGCG
>JBHHYG010000163.1:0-7961 GCA_046757445.1 Acidobacteriota bacterium | reverse complement strand
GAAGGCGACTTCGATCACCACCGTGGGCTCGAGCCGATGGGCCCCCCCGAAACGCTCGATCGTGGTGGCTTTGAGGTGCGCGGTCAACTCCTTGATCTCGGCGTCTGTCAGGCCACTGTATGCCTTGCCGACCTCGGTAAACCCTTCCGCCCCACGCACCGCCAAGGTGAGGTCGGAGAGCCAGCCAGCCCGTCTGCCGCGGCCGTAGTCGGCGGCGGTGACCACGACCTCGAGGGTCGCCAGGGGTCGCTTGAGCTTGATCCAGGCCCGGCCGCGGCTACCCGATCGATAGGGGCTGTCGAGGTCCTTGTAGACGGCACCCTCGTGGCCTCGCAGCAGAGCATTTTCGTAGAAATCCTGAATTTCTCGCAAGCTGGCGACCATCTGCGCCCGCGCGGAGCGCACGGCACCGTCGATGAGTAGACGATCGAGGTAGCGTCGGCGCTGGCGCAGGGGCGAATCGATGAGATCCCGCCCCTCGGCCCGCAGGACGTCGAAGGCAAGGTAGATGACCGGGATGTCGAGCAACAGCGTCAATGGCACCTGCCGGCGGCCAAGCCGTTGCTGCAGCGCCGAGAAAGGCAGGGGCCGGTCATCTTTCCAGGCCATGACTTCACCATCGAAGATCCATTCGCCGTGCGGACCTTTGCCGCCAACGGACAGTTCGGGGAACAAGTGGGTACATTCCTCCAGGTTGCGTGAGTAGAGGCGCTGTCGTTTGTCGTCGAGGTGTAGCTGCGCCCTCATGCCATCGTACTTGTCTTCAGCCAGCATCGGCGAGGAAAGATGCTCGAGGACTTCCTCGGCGCGGGCAACCGGGTGGGCCAGCATGCAACGGAGCGGGCGGAAGGGTTCGAGCCTTACACTTTGCAGCCGGTTCTCGGCGGCGTGGGTGGCCGCCAGGCCGATGTCGCCGAGCAGCATGTGCGCGCGCCGCACCTGCTCGGGAGTGTGCTTGAAGGCCATGGCAAGGGCCTCTTCGACCCTCCCTGACTGCATTCCGGTACGCAACGAGCCGGCCAGGAGCTTGGTCAAGTACTTGGCCTCCAGTGGGTCGGCGCGGGCGAAGAGGCGTACGAGCCGGAGACCGCGTTGCCGGGCGCCGTCCGTTCCCAGTTGCGACAGTGTTTCCACCACCGCCTCCAGGCCCAGGAGATTGTCGGCCGTCGCCCTTTCGTCCAAGGGCTCTTCGGCAAGGGCCGCGGCCACCGCTTCACCCAGATCACCCATGCGCCTCGCTTGCCGTCGTACTGCTGCCGGTTGCTTGCCGGCAAGTTCGGCGACCAGCCTGATGATGGTCGAGGCTCCCACCCGAGCTGTCGGCATGCCGGGAGGAAGGGGGCGCCCGGCGAGGAAGCGTGCCGCCGCTGCCAGCTCTGCTCGTGGCCTGCCGAGCAGGTAGGCAGCAGCGCACTGGACCTTGCCCTGGGTGCTGTCGAGCCCGGCCAAGGCCTCGCAAGTCAAAGCGTAGGCGCGCATGGCGCGAGTCTACTGGCCGGATGGCGTTGCTTCCAGCGGGCTACGAACCGCCGGCGAGCAACAGGGGGGCTTTGTTCTGACCTTGCCGCAGATGATGCATCCAGCGATCTCGCTGGGCGTAAAAAAGACGAAGGCTCTCTGGCGGTACAGGCTCGGCAGCGGGGAATTGCACCTTCAGGGGATCTACGAAGCGGCCATTGCGGCTGAGCCTGTAGTCGAGATGATAGGAAGTTGCCAATCCCGATTTGCCGACGTAGGCGATGGTCTCCCCTTGGACGACAGGCTTGCCCCTACGCAGACCTTCGGCGAAACGGGAGAGGTGCAGGTACCAGGATGTGTAGGAGCCGCCATGACGAACCTTCACGTATCGGCCCGATTGGGAGTTGGAGCCAACGAAGATCACCACGCCGTCGGCCGTCACTTGCACCGGGGTACCGGGCGGCGCGGCGTAGTCTACGCCGAAGTGCGGCCGGGTGATCTTCAAGATAGGGTGGTAGCGGCGGCTGGTGAAGCGGGAAGAGATGCGCGTGTAACGGACAGGTGAGCGCAGGAACGTGCGCCGTATGGAAGTCCCCTCGGGTGAAAAATAGGAGATTGTCCCATCCGGCCGCTTGAAGCGCACCGCACGGAGGATTCGACCGTTCACCTCGAGCTCCGCCGCCAGCAAATCACCGAAGCCGACGAATTCCTCTCCCAGGTAGCGTTCCTCGGCCAGCAGGTCGATGCGATCGCCGGGCCGGAGATCGGCCGCGAAGTCGATATCCCAGGCAAAGATATCGGCAATTTTCTGGGCAAGCGTCACGGCTTCCCGGCGACCGACGGAGGTTCGGGCCAGAGACCCTTCCAGGCTACCGTGGATCTGGGCTTGGACGTAGCGCGGCCGGATGCGGAAGGGGATGGTGATCTTGGCCGCCTGCCAGCCGGCGGAGGTTCGCGCCACCAGCAATGCCGTCTGGCGATCCGATTGGTAGCGTACCAGCATCAACTGGCCGGCAACGTTGAAGTAGACCTTGTAAGGCCAGCCGGCTCTAATGCGGTGAAGGTCGAACTTCGGTCTCGCCGCCGATACCACGGCGTCGACGACCGACCCGGGGATGCCCGCCCGGTGCAGCACACCAGCCAGAGTGCTGCCGGCGCGAAAACGCCCCTCGACCGTCCGCGCCGCTCGATCGGCCAACGACAGTGGCCAGGGTGCGGGCAGCTCCGGGGTCGGGTAGGCGGGGCTGATCCAGAGCTTCGGAAGCGGTATCGATTCCGGCCGCAAGGCGACCGCTGCGCCGACCACGGAAAGGGCGAGCAAGGCGCTTGCGGCGCCGCCAGCGACCAACCATTGACGGGCGCTGTATTGGATGGGGACCAGCAGCCTCAGGCGCATACAGTAAGGTGGCCTTGTTGGGACAGAAGGCAAGGTCGCGCGGGGCGATGGCGTTGTGCGGGTCATTATAGAGACTTGCTTTCGATCCGCAAGACTCGATCGGGGTGGTGGCCGGGAAGGGGGTGTTGAGGAGCCAACGATGGCCACCGGATAGAATCTTTTCGTGCTTGAATCGAACCCCGTGTGGTTGCTATAAGCATAGTAGTCATAGGTACTTAGTACTTGGCTACCCTTTCCAGGCCGCCTTTCTCACCCCGTCTGCCGTAACCGGGTGATGAAAGATGTGAGCCGCTAGCCGCAACAGGTGAGGAGAATCGGGTATGTCCTTTCCAGCTGTGGCGCGGCGCTGCGGGTGGGCTCTTGCCGTCCTGATGCCGCTGAGCGCGGCGCCGCTGTCAGCCGTCATCCCCGCCGCTGAAGGGGCGGTTTCCAGCGCTGCGGTCCGACCCCTGGAGCCAAACGCAACGCAGTCATCGCCTGCCATTGCGCTCGCACAGCCGCGAACCGTTGAGAAGTTCGGGCTAGACGACCTGTCGCCCGGCTTTCTCGGTATTTATCGCAAAGTGATGGAGATCGAGGAGCCGATTCGCACCTACGCCGAGAGCTACCGAGTTGACCTCATCCTGGCGCGGGCGGTGTGCATGTATGAATCCGGTGGCAATGCGAACCTCACCTCGGAGGCCGGAGCGCACGGCTATTTCCAGGTCATGCCCCGCACCGAACGCCTTCTCGGTGTGGACACCAACATCGAAGCCGGCATCAAGTATTTATCGCAGATGATCGCGCGCTTCGAGCGCGAGGATTACGCGCTTGCGGCCTACAATGGTGGACCTACGGCGGTCGGCCGGCGTCGGCCGATGCGGCTCGAATCGCTGCAGTATGTACTCGGGGTAGGGCAGTTCCGCACCCTGCTGAAGTTGTACGAACCCACCATCCGTCGCCATGCCGGCCAGCTGCGGCTGGAAAGAGTCAACGAGGGGGACAGCTGGTGGAGCCTGGCCCAGCGTCTCGGCTCGTCGGTGCTGCAACTACGCCTCCACAACCCCTACCTCAGTCACCGCGGGCTGCGGGCGGGTGATCTGGTTGCCTATCCTGTTGCCCCGCGTCCCGATCTGTTCTCGGTGGCCGGTACGTCGCTAGAGTACCGCTCGCGCATCGGCGACAACTACTTCAACCTCGCCTTTGCCTTCGAAGTCGAACTCGACAAGCTCCGTCAGGTCAACGACCTCTGGCATCTTCAGACCCTGCCCGTAGGCATGGTGGTCCGGGTGCCGCTGGCTTGGGAGGGCGAACATACCGACCACCTGGTGGCGCCAGGAGAATCCCTCCCGCAGATCGCCCAGGCTGTGCATACCAGCGCCTGGCGGCTCATCCGCGATAATTCCCTGTGGGACCAGCAAGTCGCCTCCGGGACGCTCCTACGCGTGCGTCAGGACCCGCTGGAGCCCCGCTATGCCCGCCACCGGGTGCGCGCTGGCGATACGCTGACCGCCATCGCCAGCCGCTACGGCACCTCGATTCGAGACATCCAAGACGCCAATCGCATGGGCCGCCGGACGACCATCCGCATCGGCGAGCGGCTCCTGGTACCGGACCATCGCGGCAGATAACCTAGGAGCCTGTCCGAGTACGGGTTGGGGCACCGCGCAGGGGTCTTGCGGGAGCAGATGGGCAATTGCTCCTAGCCCGCATTTCTCAACGGCTCGCGGCTGCGCGGCTGCAATGGCGCGCGATGACTGCGTTGCGCTTGGCTCGAGGGCTCGACGTACTGCACGAGTACGCCTGCGCCCTCGAACCGGCGCGCGCCTTGTCCTCGCGGCCTTGGCGCCCGCTCGCTTCACGACCTGTTGAGAAGTTCGGGCTAGCCTGCGTGGCGGGGGGGCGTTGCGAAGGATTTGATGATAATGACTCTTATGGAAACTATTAGTCGCCCCGCAAACGCCGCCAGCACCGCCCGTTCCAGCCTCGCCTTGCCCTTGCTCCTTCTCGGCGCCACGCTCCTGAGCGTTTCCTGCGGGGCTCCTGAGCGGCTGGACGTAGCCGCCTTCGCCGGCGCCATCCAGGTCAACGAGCCCGATCATGCCGCCTGGGTGGCGGCGCTCTCCGCGGCCGGCCTCGATAGCCTCCAGGTGACCGTCTACGCCCGCCAGCAGGCCTGGAACTCCAGCGCCATGATCCTGCCTACCGAGGCACCCGCGGTGATCGACGAGGTCCGCACCGCCCGGCGAGCAGGGCTGCGTGTGGTGCTGGTCTTGCGCATGGCTCTGGAACAGGGGTTGCCCGAGAACCGTCATCTTTGGCACGGCATGATCTGGCCCCCCGAAGGGCAAGTGCAGGCCTGGTTCGACAACTACCGGCGCTTCGTGGATTGGGGCGCACGGTTGGCACAACAGGAACGAGTGGACCTGTTGGCCATCGGCAGCGAGTTGAACTCCCTGACCTCCACCGTGCAAGTTGCCGAACTCCCCGACCTGTACAGCTATTTTCTCGATGCCCAGCGCACCGCCGCGGTGCGTGCCCGTCTCGTCGATTGTGCCGCCAAGGTGCCGGCGGCGTCGTTGCAGCCCGACCTGCAGTTCGTCGACGGCGCCCACTACGATTCCCTCGACGCCTATCTTCGTGACGAGGAGGAGGCACATCGGGCCTGGGCGACCATCGTTGCTGGCGCAGCGGACGGCGATGCGGCTGATCTCACCGTCCTCAATCGCCGCCGGGCGCGCTACGATCGACTCTGGCGCCAGTTGATCGACGCCGCCCGTAGCGGTTTCAGCGGCCCGATCACCTATGCGGCCAACTTCGATGCCGTCGAGGAGGTGGGTTTCTGGGATGCGCTCGACGCCATTGGCGTGAATGCCTACTACCCCCTCAGCCGTTGGGGTTTGAGCGGCGCAGCCCTGGATGACGAGCTGGCCGCGAGCTGGAGAGGCATCGGCAGCCGTCTGGGAGAGCTGGCCGCGGCAGCGGGCAGCCCCGCCCATCCCCTGCCGGTGGTTCTCCTGGAGCTCGGCTGGACGACAAGGGCGGGAAGCACGGTCCGTCCTTATTCTTACCACCGCGTCGAGGTGCTGGAGACCGTTGGCCGGACATTCGATGGCAGAGCTCCCCTGACCTGCGTTCACTGGGCGACCCAGCAGCAGAACCCACAGGAGCGGGTGCAGGCGCTCGAAGCCCTTCTGCGGGTGGTGCGGGAAGGAGGGTTCCCGACCCTGCGCGGATTCATGCTGTGGAAGCTGACCACCCAGCCGCGGCACCGGGGCATCGAGCCCTTCGCGGTGCTGCTGTCGCCGCAACAGGCAAGCGCCGATCTCTTGGCCTCGACAGCCGCTGCGGAGACGACCGGGGCGGACGTGGAGGTGCTCGATGCTGCCGATCGTGACTACCTGGGTGTCGCGGCGGAGCTGGCCAAGACCTTGCACCGAAATGCCGACAAGAGAAGATAGGGCGCTGCTGGCCGCTCCGGTTCCCTACCCCGGCGGCCGCGGCGCCTACCCCCTGGGTGGCAAGATCCGAAGATGGGCGCAACGCCGGGGCCGGCCGTTGATGGCCCTGACTGCAGCACTGGCGACGCCGATGGTCACGGCCTCGGCGGTGACGACGTTCCCCTCGTCGAGCCGGCTGCAGGAGAAGGCCAACCCCGAGCAGCTGCGGCTGGGCCGAGAGGTCTACGACGAGCAGTGTCGGCCGTGCCATGGCACCAAGGGCAAGGGCGACGGGCCGGCTGCGAGATTCCTCGATCCGCCTCCTCATGATTTCACCACCGGCCGGTGGAACTACGCCAAGGGGGGTAGACGGAAGAAGGTGGTCGAGATCGTTCGTCAGGGCATCGAGGGTACGGGTATGGATCCCTTCGAGGAAACGCTGGAGCGGGATCAGATCGAGGCGGTAGCGGCCTACGTCGTGGAGGTGCTGGCCAAGGCCGATGATTCGGGCCGGCCGCTCCCCGGCCCGAAGGGCCCGCCCATGTTGCCGCACGAGGGTCTTGACAGGCGTAGGTGATTGTAGGGAAAATAGTGGTTGGTAGGCGCGCCCCAATTTTCGTCCACGCGCGCCAGTCTCCCTCCACCGAGTGGTCTTCCGGTGTCTCTCTGTTCCATTCAGCTTTCTTCACACTACTAGGGAATATCTCC
Organism: Acidobacteriota bacterium; assembly: GCA_046757445.1. Lineage (GTDB taxonomy): Bacteria > Acidobacteriota > UBA890 > UBA890 > UBA890 > JBHHYG01. The sequence goes on along the minus strand of JBHHYG010000163.1, from coordinate 980 downwards.
GATGAGCGAGCGCAGGCGGCGCGGCCGTAGACGGTATCGCGGCAGAAGTGGCAACCGCAGTCAAAATAAGAGCACGGATATCCAGCCCGTCTCTCTCGGCACCGATGCCCAAACCCAAGCGGCGATCGAAGAGCTACACAATGTCTCCGACTTGATGGACGCTCGTCCCCCCGAGCTGATGTCGATCGCCAAGGAAGTGGGGCTCGAGGATGTTGCCAACAGCCTGTCCCAGCAGGACCTGATCTTCGAGATCCTCAGGGTGCAGGCGCGAGATAACGGCCTCTTGTACACCGAGGGAGTACTCGAGGTTCTCCCGGACGGCTACGGCTTTCTGAGAGCGCCGAAATTTTCCTACTTGCCGGGACCTGAAGACGTCTACGTCTCCCCCTCCCAGATTCGAAAGTTTGCGCTGAGCACCGGTGACACCTTGTCAGGCACTACCCGCTCTCCGAAGAGCGGGGAGAAATACTTTGCTCTGGTGCGGGTCGATTCCATCAACTACGACCCACCGATGGCGGCGAAGGAGCGGATGCGCTTCAAGAGCTTGACGCCGCTGCATCCGACCGACCGGATCAACCTGGAAATGGGCAAGGAAGACCTCAGCGCCCGCGTGCTGAACCTGCTGACTCCGCTCGGATTCGGCCAACGAGCCATCATTGTCTCGCCACCGCGCGCCGGCAAGACCTTGTTGTTGCAGACGATCGCCAAGGCTGTGGAGCTTAACCATCCGCAAGCCTATATCATCGTGCTGCTCATCGATGAGCGACCTGAGGAGGTCACCGACATGCAGCGGACCGTCGGCGGCGAGGTCGTCTCCTCCACCTTCGACGAGCCGGCGACCCGCCACGTTGCGGTCGGCGAGATCGTGCTCGAGAAGGCCCGGCGCCTGGTGGAGCACGGTCGCGACGTGATCATTCTCCTCGATTCCCTCACGCGGCTCGCTCGCGCCCACAACACCGTCACGCCGACCTCGGGTCGAG
>JBHHYG010000162.1:0-7980 GCA_046757445.1 Acidobacteriota bacterium | reverse complement strand
GTTGTGTCCACTCCATGAGTAGCTGTCCAGCCCTCCAACGCCATCCATGAGTCGCCACGAGCCAGCCGTCGAGCCGATCGCCGATGTCTCTTCGCTGGAGCTGTCCGGTGAGCGGATGCGGGCGTTGGTGGATGCGACCATGGAGCGACTGGTGGTCTTCATCGAGACCCTGTCCCAGCAACCCTCCTACGACGACGAGGGGGCCGCCGAGATGGCCCGCTCGCTGATCGAGCCGTTGCCCGAGCGAGGCCGACCCTACCAAGAGCTGCTGGAGCTGCTCTTCGAGAAGGTCATCCCCAAGGGTTTCGGCACCGGAACCCCCGGCTACCTCGGCTACATCCCTGGTGGCGGCATCTTTCACTCGGCGGTGGCCGACCTCATCGCCGATTCGGTGAACCGCTTCACCAGCATCTGGCTGCCGGCCCCGGGGCTGGCGCAGATCGAGGCGGTGGTGGTGCGCTGGCTCTGCGAGATCGTCGGCTACCCGAGGCAGGCCGGCGGCATCCTCACCACCGGCGGCTCGATGGCCAACTTCAGCGCCCTGGTGACCGCTCGCCGCGAGAGGCTGCCGGAGGATTTCCTCGCCGGCACCATCTATGTCTCCGACCAGGTGCACCACTCGCTACAGAAGTCGGCCATGCTGGCCGGCTTCCCGGCGGCCAACGTGCGGGAGATCCCCTCCGACGAGCAATACCGGCTACGCATGGATCTGCTGGAAAGCAAGATCATCGAGGATCGCGATGCCGGCTTCACTCCCTTCTTCATTGTCGCCAACGCCGGTACCGTCAACACCGGCGCTGTTGATGACCTCGAGGGCGTCGCCGATGTGGCGGAGCGTCAGGGATTGTGGCTGCACATGGATGCCGCCTACGGCGGCTTCTTCCTGCTCACCGAGCGCGGCCGCAAGGTGCTCGCCGGCATCGGGCGGGCCGACTCGATCGTGCTCGACCCCCACAAAGGGATGTTCCTGCCCTACGGCACCGGCTCGCTGCTGGTGCGTGACGGCACGGCCCTCGAGCGGGCCCACGCCGTCGATGCCGGCTATCTGCCCACCATGCAGCAGGACCCCGACTTCGTCGACTTCAGCGAGATCTCGCCGGAGCTGTCGCGCGACCATCGTGGCCTGCGGCTGTGGCTGCCGGTGAAAATGCACGGCATCGAGGCGTTCCGCCGCAATCTCGACGAGAAGCTCGACCTCGCCCGATGGGCCACCGGCGAGCTGCGCAAGATCGATGGCATCGAGATCGTCGCTGAGCCACAGCTTTCGCTGGTCGCCTTCCGACTCGTGCGGCCGGGGCTCGATGCAGAGCAGCTCAACCGGCTCAATCGCGCCCTCATCGATGGCATCAACCTTCGCAAGCGGGTCTTCCTCAGCGGCACCGTGCTCGATGGCAGTTTCCTGCTGCGCATCTGCGTGCTGTCCTTCCGCACCCATATGGACCGCATGCGGGAGGGGCTCGAGGATATCCGTGCGGCGGTGGCGGCAGTGGCGGGCTAGCTCCTGTTGACCTACCAGGAATCCAGTCGCAAAACGGTCGGCGCTTTCTTCGCGCATCGTTCCAAACAAGGAACGGTCACCGGGATTTGTGCCTATCGAACGCATCTTTCGGGGCGAGCTCAGGAGATGGCGCCGCGTACCGGCCTCGGCTCGCCGAGCGCACGGTGTTGTACCGGGTGGTGGCTCAGCACTTCGACCAGTGCCCGCCGGGGGGTTTCCCAAACTCGCTTGCCCGGGTAGGTTGCTATGGTTCTCCTCGCAACCACCAGACCGCATGAGGCCGCTTCCATGAAGATCGGCAAACTCGTCTTCCTTTTTCTTTGCATCATCGCCCTGGGCGGGCTGGCCTGTGCTCCGGTCGAGCCGGTCTTCGAGCCGGAGATTGCGGAGATCCCGCCGCTGCCCCTCGGCCTGGACGCCGGGCTACTCAAGGTGCCTGAGGACAACCCGATGACCGCCGAGAAGGTGGCCCTCGGCTGGCAGCTCTTCTACGACCCCCGCTTGTCCTCGGACGAGAGCGTAAGCTGCGCTTCATGCCACCTGCCGGAGGCCGGCTTCGCCGACCCCCGGCCCGGCTCTGTGGGTGTGGGCGGTGGAGTGGGTAGTCGCAATGCACCGCCGGTGATCAACGCCGCCTTCAACGCTAATCAGTTCTGGGATGGCCGTGCCGCCTCCCTCGAGGAACAGGTGTTCGGGCCGGTGCAGAACCCGATCGAGATGGCCAACACGCTGGAAGCCTGCGAGGACCGGCTCAACGAGATTCCCGGGTACGGAGAGCAGTTCGAAGCGGTCTTCGGCAGCGAGCGGATCACTGCCGAAATGGTGGGAAAGGCGATCGCCAGCTTCGAGCGCGTCGTGCTCTCGGGCAACTCGCCCTGGGACCGTTGGGTGGAAACCCACGACGAGTCAGTCGTCTCGGATGCCGTCCGGCGTGGCAACGAGCTGTTCCGCGGCAAGGCGGGATGCTCGCAGTGCCACCTCGGCACCAACTTCACCGACGCGCCGTTCGACCTCTACCACAACATCGGCGTCGGCATGGACGATCCCGAACCCGATCTCGGGCGCTACAACGAGACGCAACGTCAGGAGGATCGCGGGGCGTTCAAGACCCCTACGCTGCGGAATGTCGCCGACACGGCCCCCTACATGCACGATGGTAGTGTGGCGACCCTCGAGGAGGTCATCGAGTTCTACGATCGCGGTGGCGAACCTAACCTTTGGCTCGATCCGAAGATGAAGCCGCTCGAGCTCACCGAGCAGGAGAAGCAGGATCTGCTGGCCTTCCTGCTGGCGCTGACCGGAGAGGTGCCGGAATGGACGAGACGAGCGCCACGTCTGCCGGCCGATATCAGAGGTTCCTAGCAGTAGCATGTTCTTCCGCAACCATCTAGCCCGCTGGTAGCTGGCGAGAAGAAAGATCGTTACCCAGGCCCACATGGAGTACAGGGGCGGGACTCTCGCCCGCGATTATCTGGACGGGTTTCTCGTTTACGCGATAGGGAACGGCGTGATCGTTCTCGATCAGGCGAAGGACCCAGGTTGGCGAACGGCGGGCCGGTTGACAGAGTAGGGGCGTGTCCGAGAGTAATAGTGGATTCCCACTCTCCCCAGTGCATCAAGCAAGGAGGCTTCAGTGTCCATGCATCGCACTCGTTCAACGACCAGCCGCGCCATGACTACTCGAACCACGACTAACCGATTGCTGGCGCCATCGACGATATCGCGATCCCTGGTGGAAATATTCAGGTTCGATCGATCAAATGCCACCGGTGTCGCCGACATCCCTTCAAGGTTTTCTGTGAGCGTCCGTTCGAGGTCGACGCTGGCCATGGTGATGGCGGTGCTCATGGCACCGGTCATGATCATCGCGGGCAGCCCGCGGCGAGCTGCAGCCATGGCATCGGCGGAGCCTGTGCGAGCCGGTGTAGCTGCCATCTCGACAACGGAACTCGAGGTCGCGACCGGCCCGATGGGGCAACGCGGTGCAGCGGTCGGGCAGATGGGCCAACAGCGACAGCAGGGGCCGCCGCCGTCGATTGAGGAGAAGACCGCCGTCATGGAGAAGATGGACGGCTACTTCCCGCTCTACTGGGATGAGGCCGCCGGCAAGCTGTGGCTCGAGATCTCCCGCTTCGATACCGAGGTGCTCTACATCAGCGGCCTGTCGTCCGGTCTCGGCTCCAACGATATCGGCCTCGATCGCGGCCAGCTCGGCGGCAGCCGTATCGTCACCTTCCAGCGGGTGGGCCCGAAGGTGCTGATGGTGCAGCCGAATTACCGCTATCGGGCCGACAGCGACAACCCGGACGAGCGCCGCGCCGTGGACGAAGCGTTCGCCAAGTCGATCCTCTGGGGCTTCACCGTCGGGGCGGAAACCGACGGCCGGGTGCTCGTCGACACCACCGACTTTCTGCTGCGCGACGCCCACAACGTCAGCGCCAGGCTACGGCCGGCGAATTACCGCATCGATCGCTCGCGCAGCGCCGTTTATCTACCGCTGACCAAATCCTTTCCCGAGAACACCGAGATGGAGGTCACACTTACCTATGTCGGCGATGGTGGAGGTGGCAGGGGCTTCGGGGGTTTCGGCGGCCCTGCGGGGAGGCGAGGACCTGGCGGTGGCTTCGGCCGCGGCTCCTTGAATGCGGTCACGCCCACTCCGCAAGCGGTGACGCTGCGCCAGCACCACTCGCTGGTGCAGCTTCCCGACCACAACTACACCCCCCGGGTCTACGATCCGCGCTCCGGCTACGGCGCCATGAGCTACCAGGACTATGCTGTTCCGCTAGGGGTGTCGCTGACCAAGCGCCTCGTCCGCCGTCACCGTTTACAGAAGAAAGATCCCACAGCAGCGGTCAGCGAGCCTGTCGAGCCGATCATCTATTACGTCGACCGAGGCACCCCCGAGCCGATCCGCTCGGCCCTCATCGAGGGCGCCGGCTGGTGGAACCAGGCATTCGAGGCCGCAGGGTATCGCAATGCTTTCCAAGTGAAGGTCATGCCCGAGGGGGCCAGCAACCTCGACGTCCGCTACAACGTCATCCAGTGGGTACATCGATCCACCCGGGGCTGGAGCTACGGTGGCTCGGTCACCGATCCGCGCACGGGCGAGATCATCAAAGGCCACGTAACCCTCGGATCGCTGCGCGTGCGCCAGGACTACCTCATCGCCGAGGGCTTGCTGTCGCCCTATGAGAACGGCACCGAGCCGGCGCCGGAAGTGGCGGAATGGGCGCTGGCCCGCATCCGTCAGCTCGCCGCCCACGAAACCGGCCACACGCTGGGGCTCGGACATAACTACTACGACAGTAGCCAGGGACGTATCTCGGTGATGGACTACCCCCATCCGCTGGTGACCCTGAACGACGATGGATCGCTCGATACTTCGCAGGTCTACGACGTCGGCATCGGCGCCTGGGACAAGGTGACCATCGCCTACGGCTACCAGGATTTTCCCGATGGCACAGACGAGCAGGAAGCCCTCGGCGTCATCCTCAACGAGGCCTGGAGCCGCGACCTCCGGTATATGACCAACCAGGATCTGAGCGCCGATCCCAAGGTCGATCAGTGGTCCAACGGCACCGATCCAGCGGCTGAGCTCGAGCGCATGATGAAGGTTCGGCGAGCGGCGCTGGGCCGGTTCGGCGAACGGGCGATCAAGCTGGGGATGCCGATGGCAACCATCGAGGAGGCACTGGTACCCCTCTACTTGCATCACCGCTACCAGATCGACGCAGCGGGCTCCGCGCTCGGCGGCATGCACTACATCTACGCATTGCGTGGCGACGGCCGGGAACCGGTTCGTGCGGTCCCGGCGAGCGAGCAGTGGGCGGCCCTGGATGCCCTGCTGGCGACCCTCGATCCGTCCGAGCTGGTGCTGCCGCGGTCGGTGCTGAAGAGTATCCCCCCGCGGCCCTCCGGCTTCGGCCGCCACCGGGAGTTGTTCCCCCGCTACACGGGCCTGATGTTCGACGCCGTGGCGCCGTCGACCGTGGTGGCAGATCTGACCGTGTCCAACATTCTGCAGGCCGGTCGGGCCGCTCGCATGGTGGAGCAGCATGCCTTGGACGCATCGCTGCCCGGTCTGGGGGAGGTCATCGATCGGTTGGTGACAGCAACCTTTTTCGCCAACACGGCTAATGGCTACGAGGCGGAGGTCAAGCGCGCCGTGGAGCGGGTAGTGGCAGACCGCCTGATGCGGCTGGCTGGCAGGGCCGGCATGCCGCAGGTTCGGGCCATCGCCACCTACCGTCTGGAGCAGATCAGGGAGCGGCTGACGGCCGGGGCCGAGGGTGTCGACGGGGCCAACGCGGCCCATTACAAGCTGTTGGCGCGGGACATCGAGCGCTTCCTCGAGCGGCCGGCCGAGGCCTTTCCCCAGCCGGCGACGCCCACCGCGCCTCCGGGAGCGCCGATCGGTGAGCCAGCCCTCGACTGGCTGCAGCGGCTCGAGCCAGCGTGCTCGCAAGGGGAGTGGTAGAGACCGGTGCTGCCGGCGGGTCTGTCATGATCAGGCGATGGTGCTCTTTGCCTGCTCGATCCCTTTCTCCTCGTTCACCCACAGGAGCAGGGCCAGGCCGACGACGAAGAAAACGACGAGCGACAGGATGCCGCTGCGCATGTTGCCAGTGATAGCGAAGATGCTGCCGTAGGTGAGGGGTCCCAGAACCGAGGCGATCTTACCGCTGATGCCGTAGAAGGCGAAGAACTCGGCGCTCTTTTCCTCGGGGGTGAAGGTGCCCTGCAACGCACGGCTGGCGGATTGACTGCCGCCGAGGACGAGCCCCGCCAGCACCCCTATGATCCAGAACTCTGTGCGGGCGTCGTAGACGGCACCGATGAAGTATCCCCAGATGGTGATGAAGCTCCACATCAGCAAGGTCAGGGTGACGGTGCGCTTGTTGCCGACCCGATCGGTGATTGCTCCCAGCATCAGGGCGCCTGCGAAGGCGGCCATCTGCACCACCAAGAAGTAAAGGGCGCGCTCTACAGCAGACATGCCGATGACCCGCTGGCCGAAGATTCCGGCGGTGAAGATCACCGTCTGAATGCCGTCGTTGTAGATCAGAAACGACAACAAGAACTTCGACAGCTCCGAGTAGCCGCGAACGTGGCGGAAGGTTTCCACCAACCGCGCGAGACCCGCCCGCACGTGTCCCCGCCCGAGCGCCCTGGCCGGTGGCCGGCGCTGCCGAAGCCAGAGGAAAGTGGGAACGGCGAACAACCCCCACCAGATGGCCACCGACAGGAAGCACTCCTGTAGCGTGAACTCCCCCCCGGGTCGGCCCAGCCAGCCGGGGTAGGCGAGCATCACCAGGTTGATGGCCAGCAGCGCGCTGCCGCCGAGGTAGCCGAGGGTGAAGCCGAAACCGGAAATCCAGCCGATGTTGCGCGGCGTGGAGATTTCGGGCAGGAAGGCGTTGTAGAAGACGTTGGCGGAGGAGAATCCGATGTTGGCGACGATGAAGATCAAGGCCCCACGCCAGTACTGTCCACGGTGGACGAAGTAGAGCATGCCGGTGGCGGCGACGCCGAGGTAGCAGAAGGCTACGAGGAACTGCTTCTTGCGGCCCGAGTCATCGGCGATGGCGCCGAGGATGGGTGCCGATACGGCAACCAGGAACATCGCCGCCGCCAGCGAGTAGGTGTAGAAGGTGAAGCCGGGAACCCGCAGCTGCCAGCCGCCGAGGGAAATGGGCACGCCGGCTTCGCCGCCAGCGACGACCTCGACGAAATAGGCGCTGAACAGTACCGCCTGGATGGTTGTGGCGAATGGCGAGTTGGCGAAGTCGTACAGACCCCAGGCCCAGATCTCCTTACGATTCGCCCCCTTCAAACGTCACCCCGAAGGATGTAACCCTAGACAAAGTTTTCGTGCGCCCGCTCGAGGCGCAGTCTCCAGTCCAGGTGTCTCAGATCAACCGGCTTGGTGAAGAAGTCGGTAGCGCCGAGTCGCAGGCTTGCCCTGGCCGCGTCGTCGTCGCCCATGCCGGTCATCGTCCAGATGGTGCCGGCGTCGAGGGACTCGTCACAAATCTTGCGCAGCAGCCCCAGCCCGTCGAGTTCAGGCATATAGAGGTCCAAGAGGAAGAGATCCGGCTTTTCCCGCCGCAGGGCACTCAGCGCCTCCTCACCGTCTAGGGCCGTCGTGACCTCGTATCCGCGCCGGGAGAGAAACTCGCTGAGCAGTTCACAGATCTGCGGCTCATCGTCGGCGACAAGTGCTCGCATATTCACGCATCTGCTTGGTCCCCAGCTACGTGAACTGAGTGGAAAGGCTAACTCTAGCAGCTTCGACGGGTCGCTGGAAGGCCCCGCCGAACCCGCGCCCTACAACCCTGGCTCAACCACTACAATCACCACCGACCCCACGTCGGCATTGGTATGGGCCGCCGATCACTAGCCCGCATTTCTCAACGGCGGTCGCCGCGAGGGGGCGGAGAGGCCTGCGGCTGCAAGGCGCGCGCAGGATCGGGCGCGGA
>JBHHYG010000161.1:0-7989 GCA_046757445.1 Acidobacteriota bacterium | reverse complement strand
TCGCGCTCGATCTCGACGACGGCGCCGGTGTCGCCCTTCAGGGTCATCCTCGTGACGCGCACCTCGACCTCCAACCTGCCGCGCACGGCGTTGGCAATCGCCGTGCGCAGCATCTGGGTGACGTGACCGTCCGGGCACACCGCCCGGAACAGCACGTAGTCGACCACCGTCTGGAGCGCCGCCTCGCGGTCAGGGTGGAGAGCTTCCGCTTGCGGCTCAGCCCAAGGTTTGTTACAAATGGGAATACCCACCCACGGAGGCGAGGATGCCCACGACGAAGGAATACGACGCAAAGCTGGACTCTCGGAACCGCATCACGATTCGTGACGCGGCCTACGACCACTACCACGTTCGAGAGTTCGAGGATGGAACGGTCGTCCTCGAGCCGCGCGTGCTCGTCTCACCCAACGCGATCACCGCGAAGACTCTCCGGGACGCCGAGGCTGGACAAAACGTGCGACAGTTCGATACGGCTGAACAGCTGTTTGAGGATCTCGAGAGCTGAGGATGGCGAAGGCCCCACTTCGCCCCGCACGGACTTCTCAGTTCAAGCGCGACTACAAGAGGTGCAAGAAGCGCCGATACGATATGGCGCAACTCAGGGCCGTCATGGAATCCCTGATCGCCGGGGAGCCCCTCCGTGAGCGCCATCGGGATCACGAACTGTCTGGTAAATGGAAAGGGCACCGCGCCTGCCACATTCGTGCCGACTGGGATCCTGATCTATCGGATCGAAGGCGACACCATCACTTTCGAGCGGACAGGCACGCACTCCGATCTTTTTGAGTGAGCGATCCGTTGTCGGTGACCAGGGCGCCGCCGTCTCCTCCGCCTCTTGTCGCGCAGGAGGGCTGCGCCCGGCCCGCTCGACGCGGTTCTTTTCTCAACAGAAAGCGGACTCGAGGCCCCTGCTCAGTAGAGGCGCCGCTCCTGTGTGCCCCATATCGAAGAGGGCCGCTGAGGTCAGTCGTCGGAATCGGGGAGATCCTTCTGGACATTATCGACGGTGCCGAGCTGTTCGAGGTGCGATTCGAACTCGAGGTCGTCACGCCCGGACGGCGCGGACAGCTGGTTGTGGAGACCCCGCTGGGCAACCCTGCGATCGATGCTCGGATCGAGGTGACGCCGCGGCGCTCCGTTTTGCGCGGTTTGTTTGGAACGAATCAATGCCGAGGGCGGGAGTCGAACCCGATCAGGGCGATCCCCGTAACTTACTGATGGCGCACGACTTTCGGTGATAATCCCTTTCGTGTGAATCACTTGCTGGCGCCAACCCTGTCCCCCGGAGTCCCCCTGAGTCCCCTGGAGTACACCCCCGTCGTGGAGATATTTTGGAGACGGACCGCTCTTTCGGCGACGTAGGTATCGACCCTGTGTTGGTGAGCGACGGCGTGGCTCGCGGAGCCAACGAACTTCGGATGCGATCGGTTCCTGCGGGTGTGATCGATGGCAAGGTCGCGGATTGCTGCGCGAGTCGAGGGCCTGAGGAAGCGACGTTACGAGCGACAGGGCTGCGACAGCCGCTCGCCTAACCTCCACGACCATGGTTGTTTGTAACCACTGGCTACAGCCGCTCGGTGACACCTGCCAAGGAGAGTCAGCACGCTCTGCAGGCATCGGATCGCTCACCGACGCTATCGACGCAATCGGATCGACCCGGCGATTTCGGTCCCGTCTGCGGTTTGCTGGACAGTGGCGTTGCAGGGCAGCCTGGTGACGATCTTATCCTCGGCCTGTAGTGTCAGAAGACGGCTCTGAGGTCAGGTTTAGACGATCGACATCAGCCAGCGCGCGGCGCAAGAGGAACTCGATGTGCGCGTTGAGGCTACGTAGCTCGTCGTCGGCCCATTCGCGTAGGTTCTCGAGGACCGTAGGGTCCAGGCGCAGTAGATACGCCTTCCGCTCGATCACTTCGCAATTATCCTTTGCTGGTGGGAAATCTATGCTCAGCGGTGCTCCCCCCATCGGGCCAACTCTGACGTATCCAAAGTAAATTTCCGCGTCTGTCCGTCACCTGTGACCACTCTAGCACATCGGCTTGCTGCGGCAAGGACCAGAATTTAATGTTTCGTCGGGGCGCCTGCGAATGCCCCGAATCTTGACAAGATGCTTCGAGTACATCATAATTTTCCGAAATCGTTACCTTGCGAAGTCTGGCTTGTGCCCCCCGGCAAGCCCTCTGAACCAGCATCTCCGGAGAGATGGCGGAAAGGATGCCCCAAGACACAGCACTCCGCAGGTCGGGGTGCGACGGCGCCCTCGAATGGATCGCGATGCCAGCCACCGTCGACAAGGGTGAGGTGGGAGTGCTTCGCGAACTGGGCCCCGCAAGGAAGTTGTTTGCCAGAGTCATCGAGGTCGCGGTAGAGGACCTGAGGTATCTCGAAGAAACGAGTAAGAAGTCCAAACTGTCGGGGCGGGACCTCAAGAGATTGCGAAAGATCACCGAGGGAGGACATCCAAAGGACTTCTTCAACAGCACGTGGTTCGAAGAGGTCTGCGCGCTAGCCGGTATTCACCCTGGATTGATCAAGGATCGCCTGTAGATAGGGTCGGTCACCGGTGACGGTGGCACCTTGGATTGAATGAGTGGAATGGTGGCAAACGAAGCCGCGTCCGTCACGCATCAAGTGCTGGTCGCGCTGCGCCGTATCGTCCGCGCGATTGACCTTCACTCTCGATTTCTAGCGACCCGTTTTGGGCTGACAGGACCTCAACTCACCGTGCTGAGGGAGCTGTCTCACCGTGGGGGCGTGTCCATAAGTGACCTCGCCAAGGCCGTACACCTGAGCCATGCGACGGTCACCGACATTCTCGCTCGACTCCAGAGGCGGGGCCTCGTTCAGCGAGTACGAAGTGAGGCCGACAAGCGCCGAGTGCTCGCGTGGGCCACGCCGGCAGCCGAAGAAACCCTCTCGCGGACGCCCCCTCTCCTGCAGGAACACTTCCTTGCCCAGTTCAGCAAGTTGGAAGAGTGGGAACAGACCCAGATTCTGTTCTGTCTCCAGCGACTCGCGTCGATGATGGACGCGAAGCCGCTCGACGCCATCCCAGGTTTGCCGGCTGACCGATTTGACGCTGTGGCCGATCAGACGACCCCTCTTGACAGAACAACGCCTCTCATCGGGCCAGGTGCCGCCCCAGTGACTGTAGCCGACCAGCAACGATCGGCTCTGCGCCGGGCGCGTGAGGCTCCCAACGACGATTAAGCAGGAACCGCGAATGCAAGCTCAAAAACAGAGCCCGGTTTGGCGAAAACGTCTCAGTCAGATCGAATCACCCGTGGATGCGATTCGACTCCCCGACGGGACTGGTGAGATCCCACAAGATGAGGAGTGGTGCGAGGTCATCGTTGAAGGCGTGCCTCGTCGAGTTCGCTTCCACGACTACGACAAGATCTATAGTATTCCCGGGCTCTACGAACGGCTCTTCTGCGGGAAATTGAGGTGCCGTTCGCCGAGCCGCGTCGCGCATTTGCTCGCCGACGTGCTGAGCGAACGCGAAGACGACCTTCAGGACCTGAGGGTTTTGGATCTGGGAGCCGGAAACGGCATGGTCGGAGATGAGCTCGTCAGGCTGGGAGTCGAAGAGATTGTTGGGATTGACATCATCGAAGAGGCGAAAGAGGCAACGCTACGAGATCGGCCAGGCGTCTACCGTGACTACTTGGTGTGCGACTTGACGGACCTGGAGGAGTGTGAGGAGAAGAGGCTTGATAACAGAGGGTTCAATTGCCTGATTTGCGTCGCAGCACTCGGCTTCGATGACATTCCCCCGGAGGCTTTCGTCAAGGCCTTGGATATAATCGAAACAGGGGGCTGGGTCGGGTTCAGCATCAAGGAGCAGTTCTTGGATGCGAAGGGCGACACAGGATTCTGTGGCCTGATCCAGCAACTTGCGCAAGGCGAGCTGATTCGGTTCGAAGCGTATCGGCGATTCCGGCACCGCGTTTCGATCACCGGCGAGGCTCTCTACTACGTGGTGGTCATTGCACGGAAGCTGAGAGAGATCCCGTCTCATCTCCTGGATCACGAGACGGCCGCTACGGGATGAGTTCCGGTATTGGCCCGCCGACGGCGTCGCCCAAGCAGCTGTGTCTCCTCCCTTGATTGAGGCGACTGCACACCATGCAGCATGAAGCTCTCAAGTATTTGGCGTGTCCACACTGCGGCGCAGACTTGCACGTCGAACCGGTGTCAGAAGACGGGGGGGAGATCATTGCGGGCCGACTGCTCTGTGGTTCAAAGTGCGGCGCATATCCAATCGAAGACGGCGTCCCGAGACTACTTCCGGACCTAGCCGGGAAGCCCACCGGTACCCGAGATCTGCAATCGCAGACCGGTCGCGGTTTTGGCACACAGTGGAGAATGTTCACGTATGGGGACACGACCTGGGGCATCACGGTGGAAGAGCGCGTCCCGGTCGTCTTGCACGAACTCTGTTGGCAGGAGGAGGATGTTGGCGGCAAGGTAATTCTTGATGCCGGCTGCGGCAACGGGACGCTGTCCAAGGCCCTGGCAGACCGTGGCGCGACGGTTGTCGCGGTAGACCTCAGCGCCAGCGTCGTCCGTGCTCACGAGCATTGCGGCTCGGAAGGACCGCATTTCGTGCAAGGCAACCTCTTCTACCCGCCGTTCAAACCGGGAGCCTTCGACGCCATCTACTCTTGCGGGGTATTTCATCACACACCCGACCCGCGTCGCTGTTTCCGTTCCGCGGCGCCGTTGCTGAAGAACCGGGCTGACGCGAGGTTCTTTGTCTGGCTCTATTCCAAGCGCAGTCCTCTGTTCAACGCGACGGTCGAACGGCTGATGACGCTGACGCGCCGCATGCCGAGTTGGCTGCTAGTGCCTACCTGCCGCACCTTGGCGCCGCTCGTTGAAGGCCTGTCACGTCTTTTCACCCGCTTCGGCGTGGTCAGTTACGCGCCGAGGACACTTCGAGATCGGGCCATTCAGCTTCACGACCTGCTTTCTCCGCGTTTCGTCTGGTACCAGGATTTCGAAGAGGCCCGGCGTTGGGCGACTGAACTTGGTTTCGAGCGAGTCGAGCAAACCGACTATACCCTGCGGAGTGGCGGGCCTGGCGAGCTTCGAACGATCCTTCAAAACTACCGGACGGTCTGTCGTCCGGGTTTCGGCATGCTTTGCCGCGGGCGCGCCGCAAGAAGATCACCCGACGCTTCGTGATCGCACTGCGTCAAGTCAGCAAGTCTTTCGACGGTGGGACTACCTATGCGGTTCGCGATCTGTCGCTGGAAGTCGCTCCAGCGGAAACCATGGTCCTGCTCGGATCGTCCGGCTGCGGCAAGACCACCACGCTGAAGCTGATCAACCGCCTGACCGAGCCTACCGAGGGAACCGTCCTGGTAGACGGATGTGACGTCCAGCAGCAGGATTCTGTCGAGCTCCGTCGCTCGATCGGCTATGTATTCCAGGGCATCGGTCTGTTCCCCCACATGAGCGTCCAGCAGAACGTCGAGATCGTGCCGCGGTTGCTGGGATGGCGCGCCGCGAAGCGGCAGCGACGTGCCCACGAGCTGCTCGGGTTGATGGGCATGCCACTAGAGGACTATGCGGACCGATTCCCCGACGAGCTGTCGGGCGGCCAGCAACAACGTGTCGGTGTCGCCAGGGCGCTGGCCGCAGATCCGAGCTATCTGTTGATGGACGAACCGTTCGGCGCGCTGGATGCCGTCACCCGAGACAACCTTCAGCAGGAGCTGCTGCAACTCAAACGACAGCTGGCCAAGACGGTCGTCTTCGTGACCCACGACATCTTCGAGGCGCTGACCCTCGGGGACCGAATCGCGATCCTCAACGAGGGCCGTCTCGAACAGGTGGGGACCTCGGGGGAGCTTCTGGCTCGTCCCGCGACCGAGTTCGTACGAGAGCTTTTCGGCAGGCCAGCCAAGCAACTTTCAGAGTTCAAGGATCTGCTCTGATGCTGCCCGACTGGATCGACTTTCTCCTCGATCGCCTACCCGAGCTCTGGTTGCGCACAGGAGAGCACCTCATGCTGACCGGGCTCTCCACCGCGGCGGCGATTCTCATCGGCATCCCCACAGGCATTTTCGCGTCGCGAGCGGGGCGGCTGAGCGGCCCACTGCTCGGGGCCATCAGCATTCTCCAAACGATCCCCAGCCTGGCAATGTTGGCGATCCTGCTCGCGCTGTTGCAGAGGATCGGCGCCCTCCCGGCGATCATCGCGTTGACGCTGTACGCGCTGCTGCCCATCGCGCGCAACACGCTCACGGGGATCGAGGACGTGCCTGACGAGGTGGTGGAGGCTGCCCAGGGCATCGGTATGAGCAGCAAGCAACAGCTGTGGATGGTCAGTATCCCACTCGCCGTGCCCGTCATCGTCGCCGGAATCCGAACGGCAGCCGTGGTCGGGGTAGGGATCGCCACACTTTCGGCCTTCATCGGTGCAGGTGGCCTGGGCCAGTTCATCAACCGCGGGCTGGCGCTATCCAACACCCGCCTCATACTTCTGGGAGCTATTCCCGCAGCCGTGCTCGCGTTGCTGGTCGACTCCGTCATCGCCGCGACCGAATGGGGGATGCGCCCGGCGCGAGGGTCTGAGAAGGACAGCTTCAAGGCGAGGCTCAAGCCTGTGGCGTTGAGCTTGCCGGTGCTGCTGCTCGTCGTGGCGGTAGCTGCCTACAGCACAGGGTCGCTGTCGACCTCGCAGGGCACAGGTGAAGGCTCGGAAGCCACGACCATCCGCATCGGCACGAAGAACTTCACTGAGCAGCTAGTCCTTGGTGAGCTGATGGCCCAGATCATCGAGGCCCGCACGGATTTGTCTGTGGAGCGGCACTTCAACCTCGGCGGAACCATGATCTGCCACGGGGCGCTGGTGAGCGGCGAGATCGACATGTACGCCGAGTACACGGGAACCGCCCTCACCGCAATTGTCGAGAGCGATGCCGTGTCCGATCCGCAACAGGTGTTCCGGATCGTCTCCGACGCCTACCGGGACCGCTTCGCCGCCGAGTGGTTGGAGCCTTTCGGCTTCAACAACACCTACGCGATTACCGTTCGGAAAGACGACGCCCAGCGCCGAGGCTGGAAGAGAATCTCCGACTTGGGTGCAGAGGCTTCTCAGCTTCGGGCAGGTTTCACCAGCGAGTTCGCTGAACGCCCCGACGGCTATCCCGGCCTCCGTAGCGCCTACGGTTTGAGCTTCGCCGAGGTCAGAGACCTGGATGCGGCATTGATGTACGACGCGCTGGTAAAGGGCGAAGTCGATGTGATCTGCGCCTTCGCCACCGACGGCCGCATAGCAGCGTACGGCCTTGAAACGCTCGAAGACGACCGCCAATTCTTCCCACCCTACTACGGTGCTCCCGACGTCGGCGCTGCGACGTTGCAAGCCCACCCGGAGCTGCGCGATCTGTTAGCAGAGCTGGCGGCGGAACTGGACGACCAGACAATGCGGCGTCTGAACTACGAAGTGGACGAGAAGAAACGTTCCGCAAGGGAGGTGGCAGGTGAGTTCCTGGAGTTCGCTGACTTGCTGCATTAGAGGTGCGGCCCGATCAACCACTCAATACCGAGGCCCCGTTTCACGACTTCGATGAGTACGAGCGCCTCGTCGAGGAAGCCGAGACCGTCGACGACCGCGCGCACCTGATCGTGCTCCTTGGAGGCGAGGCAGGGCTGCGATGTGGCGAGATGATGGCCCTGGAGTGGAGGGACATCGACTTCGCCAAGCGTCAGCTTCGCATCGAGCGGTCCGAGTGGAGAGGCAAGGTCACGCTCCCGAAAGGTGGCCGGCCGCGACGGGTGCCGATGACCGCGAGGCTGACGGAGGCCCTTCGCGCGCATCGTCACCTGCGCAGCGGCCGGGTCCTGTGTCATGCCGACGGTCAGCCGCTGACGCAGAAGGACGTGCAGGCCCTCGTGAGGAGGGCCGCCCGTCGAGCTGGCCTAGAGAACGAGGGGCTTCATGTGCTGCGGCACACCTTCTGCTCGCATCTGGCCA
>JBHHYG010000160.1:0-8042 GCA_046757445.1 Acidobacteriota bacterium | reverse complement strand
CTAGGCGCGTGTCAGATACTCGCCGCTCGCCGTGTCGACGCGCACCCGGTCACCGACCGAGATGAAGGGCGGCACCTGCACTACCAGGCCGGTTTCCAGAGTCGCCGGCTTGGTGGTAGCGCTGGCGGTGGCGCCACGCAGCGCCGGCTCGGTTTCCGTCACCTCGATGTCGACGGTGCCCGGCAACTCCACACCCACCGGCTCACCCTGGTAGAAGTCTACCTTGAGGACCAGGTTGGGAATCATATAAGGAAGGGCTTCCTCGATGGCCTCGCGGCGCAGGTGGGTCTGATCGTAGCTTTCCGAGTCCATGAAGACGTAGTGGTCGCCTTCTTGGTAGAGATACTCGAACTGGCGCGAATCCAGCTGCACCCGCTCGACGCTTTCCTGCGACCGGAAGCGTCGGTCGACCATGGCGCCACTGCGCAGGTTGCGCAGGCGTGTCTGCATCATCGCCCGACCTTTGCCGGGGGTGACGTGTTGGAAATCGTGCACGCGGTAAAGCTCGCCTTCGATCTCGAGAATCATGCCTCGACGCAGCTGGGTGGCCTGAATCGCCACGGTTCTTTCCCTCCGACCTTCCGTGTTGAGTGGTGCCAACCCGCATCTCTCATCGGCCTCCTGCCGCCTACGCGGTCAAGCTCTCGCGAGGCAGCCCAATGAGAGATGCGGGCTAAGCGAAAAAAGCGTCTAGTAGTTTCATCCAGCCGATTCGAGCAGCGGCGGGATGACCTCGGCAAGCAAAGGAATGATCTCCTGCTGCCGGAGGCCGGTGACCTCGGGCGCGCCCTCGGCAGGAATCAAGACATCAAACTCGGCGCGTACCCCGAACCACACCACGTAGATGCCGGGCTCCACCGAGAAGCAAGTGCGACGGAGCAGCTGGCGCTCGTCGTGGGTCTCGAAATCGTCCAGGTTGGCGCCGCTGCCATGGATCTCGTAGGTGATACTGTGACCGGTTCGATGCTGGATGGCGTCTCCGTAGCCAGCCTCCTCGATGACCTCGCGGCAGGCACGATCGGGCTCGAACCCACACACCACCTCGCCGGAAGCATAGCGATCCTCGACGAGCTGAACGGCGGCGTCGCGAGCCCGCCGCACCACCTCGAAGACCTTCGTGCGTTCCTCGGGCACGCTGCCACCCACCTGCGCCACCCAGGTGATGTCGGCAAAGATCGTCCGTGCCCCCGGCTCCTTGCCCCAGATATCGAGCAACAACCAATCACCTCTCTGGATCGGGCTGCTGCGCTCGGCGCTCGGCGCATAGTGGGGGTTTGAGGCGTTGGCATTGACCGCGACGATAGGTGCCGCGTCGGTTTCGAGGCCGGCGGCCTCGAGTCGCTCGAAGATGAACTGCTGCAGCTCGTACTCTTGCAGCGCATCGCCGGCCAGCAACCGCCGGCGCACCTCGGCGAAAGCCGCCACCACGATCTTCGGCAATTGCTCTGCCGCCCGTCGGTGGGAACCGATCTGCTCGTTGTCCAGCGTGGCGGTGAAAAGCTGCACGAGGTCGGCCGACGAGACCACCTCTGGGCCCGCGGCGCGCACCAGCTCCACCGTGCCGGCATCGACGGTGGCGATCGGCGGCAGCCGGTTGAGCGGCGAATACTGCATCGCCACCTTGCTGACACCTTCGAGCAACTTTGACAAACCGGATTCCAGCTCGCCCCAGGTACGATACTGCTTCTTGCTCCCCGGCACCTCGTCGAGCGCCTCCGATTCGATGGCGTGCACCAGCCCTCGCGGCTCTCCCTCGGCCGGAACCAGGTAGTACCATCGCCGCGTCTGCAGCCCGCCCTCCGGCCGGCCGAGGACCCTGTCGGCGAGGGCGTCACGGCCATGGAACTGGGCGAAGAGCCATCCATCCAGGCGCCGCTGGCGCAGCGCCTCCTGGATGGTCTCGAGGTCGAAGCCTTTGTTCATCGTCGTGTCCGGAGCATCTGGAGAGGAAGAGCCGCGGGGCAGCTCTCTACACGGCCGTGGCAAAATCTTGGCAGCTCTAGGAGGCTATGCCCTGCTCGTTCACGAGGCAAGTCGGGTGGAAGATAGTGGAGAGGCCCAGCAGGCGCAGCTCGAAGATCAACAGACACTTGACCTGAATCACCCTTACTCCTACGCTTTGCACTGCCGCGGTAAACTGAATCCGACAAAGGGATACCCATGAACCGGCTCGTCTGCCCAAGCTGTCAGCGCCCTTCCTATTGCGCCAGCCTGAGCGGACCGCTGCGGTGCGCCTATCAGGATTGCGGTGCGCTGATCCTGCCCGGCGACGAGGTGGCATTGTCCAACGACCGTCGTGCCCGCCCGCGCATCAATACCGAGACCGAGATCTCGGTGGAGTACCTGGTCGAGGACAAGCGCATCATCGAGGAAGAGCTTCCCTTCGAGGACGCCAGCGTCATCGGCATCTCGACGGTCCTTGACCACTACCCTCCCCTCGGCTCGCATGTGATCGTCCAGTTCAGCAACGCTGGCGAGGACGGATCCCCATGGCGCGCCCGCGGAGTGGTCAAGGAGGTCCGGCCGGCGAAGAAGAAGGGCTTCCGTGTCGGCATCGAGGTCATCCCGTCGGAAGTGCCACCGTCTATCTGATCTCGGCGCGCCGACCCGCGTGCATTTCTCGATCATGGCTGCCCGACCCGACCCTTGCGGTCAGCCAAGCCCGTATTGCTCGTCGCCCTCCCGCCGCGGGCGTTGATCGAAGCATGGCGGCGGCGAAGTGTTTGACCTCGGGGCCGGCTGGCGGCATAGTGTTGCTGCAAGATGGCGGGCCGGCATACTTTCCCTGTGCTCTCCGCTCTAGCCCGCATTTCTCAACGGCTCGCGGCTGCGCGAGCGCCAGGGCCGCGATGACTGCGTTGCGCTTGGCTCGAGGTCTCGACGTACTGCACGAGTACGCCTGCGCCCTCGAACCGGCGCGCGCCTTGTCCTCGCAGCCCCTGCGCCCGCTCGCTTCACGACCCGTTGAGAAATGCGGGCTAGGAGTGCCGATTCCCGGGCGTCTTGATTCCACGGCGGACCAGACGGCGCTTGCCGGACGCGACCTTGTGATTATTTTCACAATCTTCACGAGTAGCTGATTCAACAAGAGTTGCCCACTATATCCGGGATCCTGGCAGAAGCCGTTCACATGTCGCAGCCACTGGCCTCTTTGGCCATCTATGCACTCTGCGTGGTCGCCATCGTCACTGCCATCCTGATGCTTTCGGCGCTAGCGGGCCCGCGACACCGTTCCGCCCGCCGCGACCTGCCATTTGAATCGGGTATGCCGACCACCCGAGAGGCCCCGCTTCGCGTTCCCGTGGCCTTCTACCTGGTCGCTATCGCCTTCCTGATCTTCGATCTCGAGGCGGCGTTCCTGTTCACTTGGGCGGTGGCGGCGCGCGAGTCCGGCTGGAGTGGCTACGTCGAGGTTGTCGTCTTCACCCTCGTGCTGCTGGTCGGGCTCGTCTACCTGTGGGCCAAGGGGGCGCTCGACTGGGGCGCAGCGCCGGCAGGGCACGGCCCCGGGAAGGGGCCGCGCGGATGAGCTCGCCTCGACGACCGCAACCTGCCGACGGCGCCGCTACCCCCCTCACCCGGCAACAGCTGCGGCAGATCGCCGCCCGCGACCGCAGCGCCAACTTCGCCGAAGCTGCCCGTCGTGGCGCCGGCGGCTCGCTGGCGCAGGCCGTCCACCGGCTGCTGGCACTGGCCCACCTCGACGACCTGGTGGCCTGGGGCCGCAAGAACTCCATCTGGCCGTTCAACTTCGGCCTCTCCTGCTGCTACGTCGAGATGATGACCGCCTACACCTCCGAGTACGACATCGCCCGCTTCGGCGCCGAGGTGCTGCGCGGCACGCCGCGCGAGGCCGACGTCATCGTCATCGCCGGCACCGTCTTCAAGAAGGTGGCGCCGGCGATCAAGCGCCTCTACGACCAGATGATGGAGCCGCGCTGGGTGATCTCTATGGGCTCCTGCGCCAACTCGGGAGGGATGTACGACATCTACAGCGTCGTCCAGGGTGTCGACGCCTTCCTCCCCGTTGACGTCTACGTGCCCGGCTGCCCGCCGCGGCCGGAGGCGTTTCTCGAGGGGCTGCTGCTGCTGAGGGAGCGAATCGGCAAAGAAGGTCGGCCGCTCTCGTGGGTCCTCGACGACGCCGGCCCCGAACCGCCGCAGCTGGCAGCCCAGCGCGACCTCAAGCGCCAAGCCCGGCGCGCCATGACCACCCTCGTGCCACCCGAAGAGAGCATCGCCGAGTGATGGGAAACGCCGCGTGCATCTGCCTTGCTGGCGCCGGCAGGAAGCGGGGAACAGACGACGGTGGGTGGAGACTGTCGATGTCGAGGGGGATGCGTTGAGGATGGCCACCAACGACGCCGTCATCGGCGATCTGCAGGCGCGCTTCCCCGACACCGACGTGCAGCCGCAGCCGACCGCCGACGGCATCCCCACCGCCTGGGTGCCGCCGCCGCAGATCGAGCCGCTGCTCGGCTACCTGAAAGAGGAGATCGCCCGCCCCTTCCGCACCCTCTACGACCTCACCGCCATCGACGAGCGCCACCGCGCCACCAGGCCCGCTGGTGCGACCCCCTTTACTCTCGTCTACCACCTGCTTTCGTACGAGCGCAACGCCGACGTGCGGCTCAAGGTACCGCTCGACGGCGATGAGCCCAGCGCCCCCAGCGTCACCGGCCTGTGGCCGGCGGCCGACTGGTACGAGCGCGAGGTCTTCGACATGTTCGGCATCCGCTTCGACGGCCACCCGTGCCTGCGCAGGATCCTCATGCCCGACGACTGGCAAGGCCATCCTCTACGCAAGGAGCACCCGTCGCGGGCCACAGAGATGGTCCCCTACCGTCTGCCGGAGGAAGAGCTCGCCGCCCACGAGGAGGCCCTGCGCTTTCGCCCCGAGGAGTGGGGGCTCACCAACGGCGACTCGCTGTCCGCAAGCGGGGGGGACGGCAGTGGCAACGGCGAGACGGCAGCGACAGCCTCGGGCGGCACCGACGATGGCGCCGACTACCTGTTCTTGAATCTCGGTCCCAACCACCCGGGCACGCACGGCTTGCTCCGCCTGATCCTGAAGCTGCGCGGCGAGGAGATCGTCGACGTTATTCCCGACATCGGTTTCCATCACCGCGGCGCTGAGAAAATGGCCGAGCGCCAGACCTATCACACCTTCATTCCTTATACCGACCGCATCGATTACCTCGCCGGCGTGCAGAACAACCTCGCCTACCTGCTGGCGGTGGAGAAGCTGGCCGGCACAGAGGTGCCCGAGCGCGCCCAGGTCATGCGGGTGATGCTGTGCGAGCTCTTCCGCATCGCCTCGCATCTGGTCTGGTTCGGCACCTATGGCCACGACGTCGGGGCGATGACGCCGGTCTTCTACACCTTTACCGATCGCGAGCGCATCTTCGACATCGTCGAGGCGATCACCGGCGGTCGCATGCACCCGGGATGGTTCCGCATCGGCGGCGTGGCGATGGACCTTCCCAACGGCTGGAAGCAGATGGTCGACGATTTCCTACGTACCTTTCCGCTACGCATCAAGGAGTACGAAGAGCTGCTGCTGCACAACGCCATCTTCCGCGCCCGCACCGAGGGGATCGGCCGCATGAGCATCGACGACGCCATCGCCTGGGGGGTGACCGGGCCCAACCTCCGGGCCTGCGGCATGGAGTGGGATTTCCGCAAGGCACGCCCCTACTCGGGCTACGAGCAGTTCGACTTCGACATCCCCACCGCCACCGGCGGCGACTGCCACGCCCGCTGCCGGGTGCGTATCGAGGAGATCCGCCAGAGCCTGCGGATCATCGAGCAGGCAGCCGCCAACATGCCGGCCGGCCCAACCATTTCCGACGACCACACCGCGGTGCCACCGAACAAGGCCGAGACGATGGTCAACATCGAGACCCTCATCCACCACTTCATCGGCGTCTCCTGGGGCCTCGTTATCCCGGCGGGCGAGGCGCACGCGGCCATCGAGGCTCCCAAGGGCAACAACGGCTACTACCTCATCGCCGACGGTGGCACCAGCCCCTACCGGCTGCGCATCCGTACCCCGTCGTTCGCCCATATGCAGACCCTGCCGTTGCTGGCCCGCGGCCATATGCTGGCCGACCTGCTGGCCATCCTGGGAAGCCTCGACTACGTGCTGGCAGACATCGACCGATGAGCAGTACGACAACCCAAATCAACGATCGGGGTGCGAGAGGCACGCCGGAACAGCGGCAAGCCCCGGCCTCATGCCCCGAGGAGAAAGCCGGGTGTTGAGCCCCCCAAAGCAGGGAAGCCGCGTGTTGCGCCCGAAGGCGAGCGCCGGGTGTTGAGCGCCGAGGAGAGAGCCGATCTCGACGAGCTGCGCGGTCACTATCCCACCGCGCGCGCCGCCTCGGTCACCATCTTGAAGTGGCTGCAACAGCGCCGCGGATATCTCTCCACCGAGACGTTGGGGGATGCTGCCGACTATCTGGGCGTGCCCATGGCCGACCTCGAGGGGCTTGCCACCTTCTACAACCTTCTCTATCGCCGGCCAGTCGGCGAGCGCGTCATCCTGCTGTGCGACAGCGCCAGCTGCTGGATTCGCGGCTGCGACCGCATCCGCGCCCAGCTGCAGGAGAGGCTCGGGATCCGCATGGGCGAGACCACCGCCGACGGCCGCTTCACCCTGTTGCCCACCGTCTGCCTGGGTGACTGCGACCATGCCCCGGCGATGCTGGTGGGAGGAGAGCTCCACCACGACCTCGCGGTCGAGGAGCTCGACCGGATCCTGCAGTTGGAGGGGCTTGGGCAGGCGAGAGAGCGGGAAGAAGAAAAGGAGCGGGCTCGGGGGCAGGCAGCGCCAGCCGATGGAGGCGAGAGTGGCTGAGATCACGCCGATCCTGACCCGTAACATCGCCCCCGGCAGCGCCCCGCTCGATCGCGCCGGCTACGAGAAGGCCGGCGGCTACCAGCCGCTGCGCAAGGCGCTCGGGCAGATGAGCCCGGAGCAGGTGCGGCAGAAGGTCAAGGATTCGAACCTGCGCGGCCGCGGCGGCGCCGGCTTTCCCACCGGGGTGAAGTGGAGCTTCGTGCCGCAAGGGCCGGATACGCCGCAGCCCAAGTACCTGATCGCCAACGGCGACGAGATGGAACCGGGCACCTTCAAGGACCGGCTGCTGATCCACTCCGACCCCCACCAGCTCGTCGAGGCGATGATCATCGCCGGCTACGCACTGCAGGCGGAGGTGGGCTACTTCTTCATCCGCTGGGAATACCAGCGCGGTGCCGATGGCCTCGAGCGGGCCATCTGGGAGGCGCGCGAGGCCGGCTACCTCGGCGACGACATCCTCGGCAGCGGCTTCTGCTTCGACCTGCACGTGCATGTCAGCGCCGGCCGCTACATCTGCGGCGAGGAAACGGCGCTGCTGAACGCCCTCGAGGGTCGCCGGCCCAACCCGCGCTCGCGCCCCCCCTACCCCGCCATCAGCGGCCTGTGGGGAAAGCCGACGATCGTCCAGAACATCGAGACGCTGGCCTGTGTGCCCCACATCGTCGAGCGCGGCGCGGCATGGTTCCGCCAGCTCGGCCTGCACGAAGATGCCGGCACCAAGCTCTACTGCGTCAGCGGCAAGGTGAAAAGGCCGGGCGTTTACGAGCTGCCCATCGGCGTCAGCCTCGACGAGCTGATCGAAGAGCACTGCGGTGGCATGCAGGAAGGAGCCCGCTTCAAGGCAGCGATTCCCGGCGGCGCCTCGACCATGTTCATGAGCCCCGACGAGCTCGACACACCGCTGGACTTCACCTCCCTCGAGGCGGCCGGCAACCGGCTCGGCACGGCCGGGGTCATCGTCGTCGACGACGGCACCTGCGTCGTCGGCCTGACCCTCAACCTCGAGCGCTTCTTCGCCCAGGAGTCGTGCGGCTGGTGCACGCCCTGCCGCGACGGCCTTCCCGGGATCGAGGATCTGCTGCGCGACATCGAGGAGGGGCGAGGCGAGGAGGGCGACCTCGATCTTCTCCTCAAGGAAATGAAGATGATCGGCCCCAACTCCTTTTGCGCCCTCGCCCTC
>JBHHYG010000159.1:0-8051 GCA_046757445.1 Acidobacteriota bacterium | reverse complement strand
CCGCGCCCTTTCCCACGCCCTCGCGACGCAACCCGTTGAGAAATGCGGGCTAGCCCAGCACGCCGCGCAGGATGTCGAGTGCTGTCGCCACATCCTCCTCGCTGAAAACCAGTGAAGGGCGAAAGCGCATCGAGCGAGGGCCGCAAGTGAGGGTGGCGAGGCCGGCGTCCCAGCAGTGCTGGCGTAGCCGGTCGCGCTGTTCGCCGTCGGGCATATCGAAGGCGATCATCAGGCCGCGCCCGCGTATGTTGCTGAGTTGCGGGAACTCGGCCCGGAGCTCCTCGAGGCCCTCCTTGAAGAGATGCCCGACGCTGGCGGCATTCTCCACCAACCCGTCTTCTTCGATAATCTGCAGGTAGCGGGCCGAGCGCACCATGTCGACCAGGTTGCCACCCCAGGTGGAGTTGATGCGCGAGGAGACGTGAAAGACGTTGCTCTCCACCTCGTCGATCCGCAGGCTGCTCATGATGCCGCACACCTGCGTCTTCTTGCCGAAGACGATGAGGTCGGGAGTGACGTCGAGCTGCTGATAGGCCCACATGGTGCCGGTCATGCCGACCCCGGTTTGCACCTCGTCGAAGATCAGCAGGGCCTCGTACGCGTCGGCGAAGGCGCGGAGGCGTTGCAGGAATTGCGGGCGAAAGTGGTTGTCGCCGCCTTCGCCCTGGATCGGCTCGATGAGGATGGCGGCGATGCCGTGGGGGTCTCGCTCGAAGGCCGCCTCGATCTCCTTGGCCGCCTTCTCCTCTTCGTCGGCGACCACGGCCTCGTCGATGGGGAAATGGATCTTCGGATTGGAGATTCGCGGCCAGGCGAACCTGGGGAAGTCCTTGACCTTGACCGGCTCGGTGTTGGTCACCGACAGGGTGTAGCCGCCGCGGCCGTGGAAGGCCTCTTTGAAGTGGAGGATTTTGTCGGCGCCGCCCTCGATGCCCCCGGCCCTGTTTTTCTGTGCCTTCCAATCGAACGCCGCCTTCATGGCGTTCTCCACTGCCAGCGTGCCGCCGGCGACAAAGTACAGATAGCGAAACTCGTCGGGCACGGCGACCTCACGGAAGGTCTTGACGAAGGCGGCGTACTCGCGGCTGTAGACGTCGCTGTTGGCGGGGTTGACAAGGGCCGCGCGCATCAACGAGACACGAAAGGCCCCATCATTCATCTTCGGATGGTTGTGGCCGATGGGCAGGGAGGCGAAGTAGGAGTAGCAATCCAGGTACTCCTTTCCCTCCAGCGCGTCGACCATGATCGAACCGTGGGACTCATCAAGGTCGATGACGATGTGAAAACCATCGACGAGGATGTTGCTCTCGAGGATGGGGAAGACCTGCTCGGCAGGTACGGTGATCTCGGCCATTGCGCCCTCCGTTCGGCTCGAAAGTGGGGTCCGGTTCAGCCCGGATGAAGAGTTGCCGGCAATCCGGCCGTGCACGCGCCTCTACGGTCTCACCGTGTCGGGGGGCGCAAAGATGCCCGGGCGCGCCATCTCGGGAAGGAATCGCTCCGGCGGCAAGGATGTGGGCGTACAGTTCGACACTTCGTGGTCCTCGCTTGCGCGAATATAGCTTCTCCGAAGCGGCCAGCTAAAGCAAATCCGCGCGGACCCTACTGCTTTTCGATGGACAGAAGCTCGACCTCGAAGATCAGGCTGGCGTTGGGGCCGATGGTGGGGCTCGGCGGATTCTCACCATAGGCCAGCTCGGCGGGGATGTAGAACTTGTAGCTGGATCCGACCTTCATGAGCTGAAGGCCCTCGGTCCAGCCGGGGATGACCTTGTCGAGGGGGAAAGTGGCCGGTTGACCCCTTTGGCGGGAGCTGTCGAAGACGGTTCCGTCGATCAGCGTTCCGGTGTAGTGGACCGTCACCCTGTCGGTAGCGGTGGGAGAGGCACCCGTTCCCTCTTCGATGACCTCGTACTGCAGGCCGCTGGGGAGGGTGACGATGCCTTGACGCTGGCCGTTGGTCTCGAGGAACGCCTCGCCCTCGGCCTTGTTGGCCGCGGCGAGACCGGAGTTGGCCTCCCGCTTTCGGGCCGCCAACTCCTGTTGGTACTGGCCGAGGGCCCGTTGGAGCTCCTCGTCGCTGAGCAACGGCTCGCTGCCGGCCAATCCGTCGCGCAGCCCTTGCGCGAGAATGTCGATATCGACCTCGCCGCCCTGCTGGCGGATGTTCCTGCCGAGGTTGAGGCCGGCGCCGTAGCTGGCCTTGTCCTGCACCGACTCGAGATCACCAGCCGTCACCTGGGCACCACCACGGCCACAAGCGGCTGTTGCGCTGATGAACAGGAGCAAGGCTGCAAGCACACAGAATTTCCTCATCGGCATCTCCCTCAATGAAAATCGAGCCAGTCCATCAGGCCTTTTCGTACTTTTTCAGCAGCGCCTGGAAGCGGGGGTTGTCGCGGAGTGGGGCCCAGGTAGGATCCAGCGCTATCTCGATTAGGCCCATCTCGGAGGGGACCGACAAGAGGACCTCGAGTGCGTTCAGCGCCGCCTCGGTGTCACCCACCATGACGTAGATCTGCGCCATCTCCTTGAGCCGGTACGGCCCGGCGAAGAAGTCCTTTTCTACGGGCAGCAGCTCGACCCCCCGGCGCCCCTCTCGAACCGCCTCTTCTTTCTGGCCCAGGCCGGCGTAGGCGATGCCGAGGGCGCTGTGGATACGCGCATCACCGCGGCGCTCGCCGAGCCTGGCTTCCAGGAGCTTCCGCGCTTCGTCGAACGACTGTCGGGCCAGCTCGGCACGGCCCATGAGCCTGTAGAGCTGTCCTCTGAGCTGCGCCTTCGAGTAGTAAAACTGTTGCCAGTCGTAGACTTCTGCGGCTCCCGATTGAAGCCGTTGCAGCCCGTCCTCGTAGTGGCCGTCGATCATGTCGAGGAGCAGCCAGGTGTAGTTGATCGGGGGAAACTCCTCGAGGCCGACGGTCTCCGGCAAACTTTCCAGGAAGGATCGCGCTCTCTCCGGCCCTTCCGAGTTCAGATAAATGAACGCCAGGCAGAAGTAGGGGCAGGCCCGATCGGGTTGTATTGAGATGGTGCGCTTGTGGTACTCCTCGGCCTCGGCGAACTCTCCCGTCATTCTGTAGACGCCACCGGTGGAGCAATACAGCTCGGCGCGTTGTGGATCCAGGGAGGAGGCCCGCTTGTAGCTGGCAATGGCCTTGTCGGTCTGTCCCATGAACCAGTGGAGCTCCCCGATCGCCTGGACGACCTGGCTGTCGCCGGGCCGACCCCGCTCTGCGAGCTCGTATTCGCGCAGGGCGAGGTCGTACTCGAGACCGCTGCGGAAGTAATAGCCCAGCGCGAGGTGCCCCTCGGGAAGATCCGGCGCCAACTCGAGAGCCCTCTCGGCGGAATCTCTGACTTGCTGGCGGCGCTCCTCCGTGCTGTCGTAGTACCAGATTAGGGCTTGTCCGTGTGCTGTGGCCAGCTTGGCGTGGGCCAGGGCGAAGCCGGGGTCGAGCTCCACCGCCTTGTTGTAGAGCTGGATGGCGCGCTGAAGATCCTCTCGGTGGTACAGCTTCCCGGCCCGGAGGAGGTATTCGCCACCGCGTAAGTAGCTATCGTAGGCCTCGAGGTTCTTGGTGCCCCGTCCCTCGGGGGTGGCGTGCTGGGACTCCCGAAGCGTAATCCCCAGTTGATCGAGCACGTTCTGGGCGATCTCGGACTGGACGGTGAAGATGTCTTCGATCAGCCGGTCGTAGCTGTCAGCCCACAGATGGGTGTCGTCGATGACCCGAATGAGCTGTGGGGTAATACGGACCCGGTTCGAGAGTTCCGCAGAATGCGCCCAGCGCACGGTGCCCTCGAGGATGTAGTCCACCCCCAGCTCGGCACCGATTTGGGGGATCGTCTTGCCGCCCCGGTCATACTGGATGACGCTCGTCCTGGAGATGACGCCGAGACCGTTGACGCCCGCCAGACGGCTGGTGATCTCTTCGGTCATGCCAGCGGCGAAGTACTCCTCCTCGGAGGGCCCGAGGTTTTCGAAGGGCAGCACGGCGATCATCGGCAGGCCGTCTGATGAGGTCGCCCCCGATGGGCCTGAAGGTGCCGGCGGCTCTGCGAGCTCGCTGCCAGGAACCAGCCACCAGCCCAAGAAGGCAAGCGACAGGACAGCAGCGAGGGTTGCGAGCCCCAACCAGAGGCGCCTCGGCCTCGCAGCGGCGGCCGGCGGCGGCAGCGCCGGCCGCTGCCCGGCTGATCCCTCCACCACGACCTCGTTTCGCAACGACCGCAGCTGGTTGTAGACGTCCTGCGCGGTCTGGAAGCGGGCTTCTGGCCTCTTTTCCAGACATTGGCAGACGATGCGGCTCAATTGCCGGGGCCACTTCGACTTCAAGGCTTCGATCCTCTCCGGCACCTCCCTCAGAATGGACGACAGCAGCGCCACCGGGTTGTCGCCCCGAAAGGGCCGCTCTCCCGTGGCCATTTCATAGAGCACCACGCCCAGCGAAAAGATGTCGGTGCGAGCGTCGAGCGGCTTGCCCTCTGCCTGCTCCGGCGACATGTAGGACGCCGTGCCCATGGTGACGCCCTCTCGGGTCAGCCCTTCGGTGGGCAGCTGGCTCGCCCCCATCCTGCTGTCGTCGCCCTGGAACTTGGCGAGGCCGAAGTCGAGGACCTTGAGTTGACCCTCGTCCGTTACCATGACGTTGCTGGGCTTGAGGTCTCGATGGGTGATCCCCTTCTCGTGGGCGGCTGCCACGGCGGCTGCCAACGGCACCGCCAGCTCGAAGAAGCGCTCGAGCTCGAAGCCTCTTTTCGGCAGCAACGCCGCCAGCGTCCGTCCCTCCACACGCTCCATGGTGAGGAAATGGACTGTCTCCTCGACGGTGGCACCATGCCCACCAGCGTCGGCCGGCCCGGAGGTCGGCTGCTGCGAAGACGAGCCTGCCGCCGGCCGATGCACGATGGCCTGCTCGACCGAGTAGATGGTGACGATGTTGGGATGATTCAGCGCCGCGACGGCCTCGGCCTCGCGCTGGAAGCGTTCCAGCCGCTCCCTGCTGCCGGCGACCTGCGGTGGCAGGACCTTGAGCGCCACCCTGCGCTTGAGGGTGGTGTCCTCTGCCTCCCACACCTCGCCCATGCCACCACGGCCGAGGTGGCCCACCACCCGGT
This sequence comes from Acidobacteriota bacterium, assembly GCA_046757445.1. GTDB lineage: Bacteria > Acidobacteriota > UBA890 > UBA890 > UBA890 > JBHHYG01. The sequence continues at coordinate 2,930 of JBHHYG010000159.1, read as the reverse complement.
AGTGGCCCAGGCTCTGGCCGACCTCAATGAGGGGACCGACGGGCGGACCGGAGCCACCTCTTTCCCGCGGCTCGAGGAGGCCATCCGGAGTGTAACGTTCAGAATCCACGGCTATGCCCCAAGCGGCCACAAAGATCGCCAGCCGCGCCGTCTTGGAAGGTACATTCGCCCGGTTACAATGTGGAGCTGGATTCTATCGCGGATTTTAGCCGCAAGACAGGGACATCAAAGGGTGATTTGAGACGGCGCAGCCGAGGAGGGGCTGATGGCACACGAAGCCGACGATGGTAGTTCTCGACGCTATGGCTCTGGCGAAGGCGCCTCTTGGGAGGTGCTCTGGGTGCTCTGCGAAACGTGTCGACGGCGGGGCATCGACCAACGCAGCTTTCTCCAGATCCTAACTGCGACCGGCGCCGGAGGACTGGTGGCTGTAAAGTACGCCTCGGTCACCCTCCCGGGGCGCGCCTTGTGTCCGCGGGCCTCTGCGCGCCCTCGCCATGAACTGTGGTGAGAAATGCGGGCTAGCGACGTGCCTTTCGTCGTTGAGCGGCTCCTTGCGCTGCCCTATTTGACCCACCAGCTGATCACATCGAGGCCGCGAATTCGCTCCAGGTGCCGGACGTTTCGCGTCACCACGGCAAGATGACGATTCAAGGCCGTGGCGCCAATCAGCACGTCTTCGACGCCGATCGGTTGCCCCTTGGCGGCGAGCGAAGCGAGGACCTCTCCTGCGGTTCGAGCTTCATCCAAGCCGAGCGACAGCACCTCGATCGTGGGCAGTAGCTCCGTGGCGATCCGGCTCCACAGCCTTTCGCCGTCCGGGAGCCGCGCCGCGCCGTAGCGCAGCTCCATCACACAGATAACCGAGGTGAACAGCGACCCCGCCGGCTGGCGCCGGAGTTGCTCGGCGACGGCCTCGGACGGTCGCTTCTTGAGCACCTCGGAGAGGACGTGGGTGTCGACAAGATAGCCGATCAGGACGACTCCTGAGGAGAAACGGATTCCCGCTTACCGAGGACGCGAGGGCTTTTTTCCGAGCGTGCGGCAACGATCTCGTCGATGGCGGAGAAAAACGGGTCGTCCTCTTCGAGCCAACCCCGGACATCGGCTGGGTGTGCCAGCGGTGCACCTTGGTCGGCAGGTACCAGTTTCGCCATCGGCCGGCCCCGGCGTGTGATCAGGATAGTCTCGCCGCCGTAGGCGACGCGTCCTAGTAGGTCGGAAAACTTCTTCTTGGCCTCGGCGACATTGAGACTCTGCTGATCATGGGGAGGCATGGCGAATCTCCAAGGAAGTCATGATGATCATCATATATATCATGATCTACTCAGGCAAGCCCCGACGGCCCTCCTGTCCTACGGAAGCTGGCTTCAGCCCGGCCTCTGTCGCACCAGGCCGTCCAACTCCAGCGGCGTCACGGTCGCCTGCCCGCCGGCGCCCACCGTCACCATATGGTTCATGGGCACCATCGACCAGCCGGGGTCGTCGCTGAGCCGCTCGGAGCTGACGATCACCGCTCCCGCTCCCTCTTCGGGCTCGATCATGCGGCAGAGGCCCTCCTCGCAGGTGTAGCTGCGTCCCGCGTGCAAGTGCAGGGTGGCTGCCTTCTCCTCGGTGGTGCAGCGTGTGACCACGGCGCTGCGGCCGTCGGAGACAGCGAGGTTGAGGTAGCAGGCGCCGCCGCCGAACCGCTTCGACATGGTGAGCAGCTTGTTCAGCGTGCGCTCCATGGCGCGTCCCAGGGCGGTGCCGGAGTCGGCGTCGGAGGTGGCGCGGATCTCGTCGATGAGGAGCGCGAAGAGATGCTCCGAGTCGGTGTTTCCCTCGATGGTGGCGAAGGCTTCGTCGGAGAGCGCCTCGATCAGGTGCCGCTTCCACCCTTGAAAGCCGCCGACGTTGCCGTTGTGCATGAAGGCGTAGCTGCGCCACTTGAAGGGGTGGCAGTTGGGCTCGCAAACGGAACCCTGTGAGGCCGCCCGGACGTGCGCCAGCACGCAGTGGCTGGTGGTGATGCGGGCCAGCTCTCGCAGGTTGCGATTGTTCCAGGCCGGGCTGATGGAGCGGAAGAGGGCGGGCTCGCCGTTGGCGTCGGGGGGGTACCAGGTCAGCCCGAAACCGTCGCCGTTGAGCGGCTCCCTGCGCTCGTGGCTGTGAAAGCTCTGATGGATGAGGGAGTTGTCGGGATCGGTGATCAGGGAGCTGAGCCGGATGGGATCGCCGAGATAGAGGACGAAACGACACATGGAGACCTCCTGCGTGAGTTGTCCAACCCCTGACAGCGAGGGACCAGCGATCCGCTGAGGACGGACTCGCGGGCTCGACTTGCCAGATCCCCTTGATGATGAATGAGAAGTTCGGGATATTGGCTCGTCACTGATTATGCCCATTCTCGAAGCGAAGCGAGCGTCTGCAGGCTGCGGCTGAACTGCTCGGCGATTCGGCCGAGCTCCTCGGGCCGAGAGGCGAACCTCTGGTTGATCTCCAGCTCGATCCCCAGGTAGTGGTGCGCCGGGTGGGCCTCGCGGATCCGCGGCAGGATGCCGTCGGCGGGTCCCTGGTAGGGGCGATTGAGCCAGACGGTGAGGCCGGTGCGCGCGGCCAGCTCTTGGCGCAGCGCGCGCGCCAGCTCGGCCTCGGGGTGGCGGGAGGGATCGTACAGCAGGCCGACGTCGTTACCTCGCACCTTGCCCTGTAGCACAGGAGTGAAGGTGTGAACGCAAAGGTGCACGCAGCGACCGTAGCGCTCGACGATCTGCGCGACATGCTCGGAGACCGCTTGCCTGTACGGCTCGTAGTAGCTGACGATGCGACGCCCGATCTGCTCGGTGCTCAGTCCACGATTGAAGGGAATCTGGTGGCCGTCCGAGCGGGTGCGGATCAAGCGTGAGTTGCCGATTGCGCGGTTGAGATCGACGAGCAAGCGAGAGTAC
>JBHHYG010000158.1:0-8159 GCA_046757445.1 Acidobacteriota bacterium | reverse complement strand
CCATCGCCGGGCTCGGTCTTGCCTGCGTCTCGGCCGAGGCGCCTTCATCGGCAGTGCCGCTGGGGGTGACGACGGCGCTCACGACTCTAGGGGAAGTCACCGCGGTTCCTCCCCCGGCTGCGCCGGGCAGCGGCGAGCCGAACCTGTTCGCGGCTGCGGACGGCCGTGTGTTCATGAGCTGGCTAGAGCCGGTGGGCGGCAACGGCGGTCCTCCGGCCTCCACGCGTCACGGACGGTTCGCTTTGCGCTTCGCCGTCCTCGAAGGCGGTTCCTGGTCGGCGCCGCGAACCATCGCCGGCAGCGACGCCTTCTTCGTCAACTGGGCTGACTTTCCCTCTCTGGTGGCCCTGCCGGGCGGCGGTCTGGCGGCGCATTGGCTTGCCAGGAGTGGCCAAGGAAGCTACGCATACGATGTCAAGATCAGTCGCTCAGGAGATGGTGGCGCGACCTGGGCGGCGCCGGTCACCCCACACCGGGACGGCGCCCCGACCGAGCATGGCTTCGTCTCTCTGGTGCCTGAGCCGGACGGTGGCTTCACCGCGGTATGGCTGGATGGGCGCAACTTCGCCGTCGTCAGCAGCGGCAAGCGAGAGAGATCGTCGCGCCGGGTCGAGATGACCCTGCGGTCGGCGACCTTCGATGCGGCCGGCAACCAAGGGCCCGAGCACCTCCTCGATGCACGCATCTGCGACTGCTGCCAGACCTCGGCGGCCAGAGTGGGTGATGATCTGCTCGTCGTCTACCGTGATCGCTCGGTGCAGGAGGTCCGTGACATCTGGGCCGTCACCAGAGGGCCGGCCGGATGGGAAGAACCGGTCCGGGTCGCAGACGACAGCTGGAAGATCCCGGGATGCCCGGTGAACGGCCCGGCGGTGGCCGCCAACGGTGACACCGCCGCTGTGGCCTGGTTCTCGCTGCGTCAAGGCCGGCCCGAGGTGAAGGTTACCTTCACCTCCGACGGTGGCCGGAGCTTCAGCGATGCGATCCTCGTGGACGCCGGAGAGCCCGAAAGGTCAACCGCCGGCGCCACGTCCCGACCCCGGGTTCCCCTCGGCAGGGTCGATGTCGAGTGGATCGACGGGCGAACCGCCGTCGTCAGCTGGCTCTCGGCACGAGGTAGAGATGCGGAGATCCGAATCCTGGCGGTGGGCCTCGACGGCACCAGGAGTGGTGCCTCGAAGGTGGGCGAGACGCGCTCGAGCCGGGCCAGCGGCTTCCCCCGTATGGTGCGCGCGGGCGACCGGCTGGTTCTCGCTTGGACCTTGCCGGGCCACACCTCGGCGATCCGTACCGTGACGGTACCGATCTTAGCGCACTAGCCTGCGTTGCTCATCGACCTCGCGACCCTTACGCCCGCCCGCTTCACGACCCGTTGTGAAGTTCGGGTTAGCTAGACTTTAAGCCGGCGGGAAGATCAGGTTCGATTCCTTCATGCCGCCACAACCATCGCTCTTGAAGGGCTTGTTGCAGCGGCCGGAGAAACAGGCGTTACCACTGAATCCCTCCGGGTTGATGTAGTGAATCCACTGCTTGACCGCCGCGCGAACCTCTTTGGCACCGTAACCCTCATTCGCGATCAGATGCTTGGAGAATCCCCAGACAGTCTTGCTGAGATTGCAAGTGCAACAACAGGTGTAGGCCGAATACTCCTTGCAGCAGGAAGCCTGCATCCCGAACAGCGCCGCGCGCATCACACGCTCCTGCCTCGGCGTCAGGATGACCGACCTGTTGTAGCCGATGAATTCTTTCGCCTGCTGACGGGGGACCTTGAACTCGAAGCCTTCTTGCTGTGATGGTTGGGCGACCACGAGTGCAAGCCCGGGTCCTGCCAAGGCCGTCACGGCCAAAGCAACAGTCAGTAGCCGAGTGTATGGCTTTCTCATGAGCCTTGTCCTCCGTAGGTTAGAGCCTAGCCCGAACCTCTCAACGGCTCGTGGCTGCGCGAGCGCCAGGGTCGCGATGACTGCGTTGCGCTTGCCCCGAGGGCTCGACGTACTGCACGAGTACGCCTGCGCCCTCGAACCGGCGCGCGCCTTGTCCTCGCGGCCCTTGCGCCCGCTCGCTTCACGACCCGTTGAGAGGTTCGGGCTTTTCGTGGAAACAGACGGGTGGTCGTGTCCTCTGGCGTCAATCACTCTTTACCCCTATGCTGCGCCAGATGTAGTAGATGGCCGGATAGACCAGCATGACGACAATCACGGCGGTCACCACGCCCCCCACCATGGGGGCGGCGATGCGCTTCATGACGTCGGCGCCGGTGCCATGGCTCCACATGATCGGCAGCAGGCCCGCGGTGATCACCGTGCCCAACATGACGACGGGGCGGACGCGCTTGACCGCGCCCTCGTAGACGGCCGCCACCAGCTCTTTTCGGCTTCGCAGCAACCCCTTCTGCCTCGCCTCCTCGAACGACTCATCCAGGTAGAGAAGCATCACCACCCCCATCTCGGCACTGACGCCGGCGAGGGCGATGATGCCCACCCAGACCGCGATGCTCATGTTGTAGTCCAGAAGATAGAGGTACCAAAATGTCCCGATCAGCGACAGCGGCACGGAAAGCAGAACAATGCCGGTCTTGATCACCGAGCGGGTGCTGACGTAGATGATGATGAAGATGATCAGCAGGGTCACCGGCACCACCACCCGCATGCGCTGCTGCGCCCGCACCATGTACTCGTACTGGCCGCTCCAGCCGATGCTGTAGCCGGGTGGGATATCGACATTGTCGGCCACCGCTTGCTGCGCCCGTTTCACATAGGTGCCGACGTCGATGCCCTCGAGATCGACGTAGATCCAGGCATTGGGACGCGACTGCTCGGTCTTGATGGAAGGGGGGCCCTTGACCAGCTCGATATCCGCCAGCTGTCCGAGGGGTATCTGCTGGCCCACCGGTGAAGGAACGAGGATGCCACGCAGCGCTGGCAGGTTGTCGCGCAGCTCGCGGCTGTAGCGCAGGTTGACCGGGTATCGTTCCAGCCCTTCGACGGTGGTGGTGAGGTTCATGCCGCCGATGGCGGATTGGATGACATCCTGCACGTCGCCCACGGTCAAGCCGTAGCGGGCGATGGCCTTGCGGTTGATGTCGAAGTTCAGATAGTTGCCGCCCATCACCCGCTCGGAATAGACGGACAGGGTGCCAGGAACCTTGCGGATCACCGCCTCGATCTTCTCACCGACCTCCTGCAGCACGCTGAGGTCCGGACCCGCGACCTTGATGCCGACCGGCGTCTTGATGCCGGTGGAGAGCATGTCGATGCGCGTCTTGATCGGCATCGTCCAGGCGTTGGTGACCCCCGGGAACTGGATCGCCCTGTTCAGCTCGCTGATGAGCTTGTCCGGCGTCATACCGGGGCGCCACTCGGACTCCGGCTTCAGGGTGATGGTGGTCTCCATCATGCTCAGGGGAGCGGGATCGGTGGCCGTCTCGGCGCGCCCGACCTTGCCGAAGACATGGTGCACCTCGGGGAACGTGCGGATGATCTTGTCGGTCTGCTGCAGGATCTCTCGCGCCTTGGTGATCGACAGCCCGGGAAAGGTGGTGGGCATGTAGAGCAGATCGCCCTCCCACAGCGGTGGCATGAACTCGGAGCCCAGTCGCGAGAAGGGCACGAAGGTGAGCGCTGACACCAGAAGGGTTGCTGCCACCACCGCCCATCTCCAGCGCAGGACCAGGTGGACCAGCGGATCGTAGAGGGCCAACAACAACCGGTTGATGGGGTTCTCCCGCTCCGAGCGGATGCGTCCGCGGATCCAGTAGCCCATGAGCACCGGAACGAGGGTGACGGCAAGAATCGCCGACGCTGCCATCGAGTAGGTCTTGGTGAAGGCGAGCGGCTTGAACAGCCGGCCCTCCTGGGCCTCGAGTGTGAACACCGGGGCGAAGGATACGGTGATCACCAGCAGCGCGAAGAACAACGTCGGGCCCACCTCCTTGGCGGCATCGGCGATGATCTGCCAGTGCTCCTTCTTGCCAGCGTCACGCTCGAGGTGCTTGTGAGCGTTCTCGATCATGACGATGGCGGCGTCGATCATCGCCCCGATGGCGATGGCGATCCCGCCCAGCGACATGATGTTGGCGTTCAGCCCCTGGTAGTACATCACCGTGAAGGCCATGAGGATGCCGGTGGGGATGGTGAGGATGGCCACCAGCGCCGAGCGCACGTGCAGCAGGAAGAGCAAACAGACGATGGCCACCACCAGGCTTTCCTCGAAGAGCTTGCCCCGCAAGGTTTCGACGGACCGCTCGATGAGGCTGGTGCGGTCGTAGACGGGCACGATCTCGACGCCCTCCGGCAGGCTCTTCTGGTAGGCGGCCAGCTTCTTCTTGATCGCCTGGATCACCTCGTAGGCATTGACCCCGTAGCGGACCACGACGATCCCTCCCACCACCTCGCCTTCGCCGTTGAGCTCCACCAGGCCGCGACGAATCTCCGGGCCGAGCTGCACACTGCCCACATCTTTCACGCGGATGGGAGTTCCGGCGTCGTCGACGCCGAGGGCGATCTCTTTGACGTCGTCGACGTTTCCGATGTAGCCCTCGCCCACCACCATGAACTCCGTCTCCGACATCTCCAGCACCCTGCCGCCGACGTCGTTGTTACTCCGCTGCACGGCGGATCGTATCTTGGAGAGGGGCATGCGGTAGGCTCTCAGCTTGTTGGGATCGACGGTGATCTGGTACTGCTTGACGAAGCCGCCGATGCTGGCCACTTCTGAAACGCCGGGCACGCTGGTGAGCTCGTACTTCAGGTACCAGTCCTGGATGGTTCGCAGCTCGGCCGGGTTGTGGGTCTTGGATCTCAGCGCATAGATGTAGGCCCAGCCAACGCCGGTGGCATCGGGACCCAGTGCTGGCGTGACGCCCTGGGGCAGCCGGCCGCTGACGTAGTTCAAGTACTCGAGGACACGGCTTCTCGCCCAATAGAGGTCAGTGCCGTCCTCGAAGATCACGTAGACGAACGAGAAGCCGAAGAAGGAGTATCCCCGTACCACCTTGGCGAAGGGGACGGCCAGCATCTGGGTGGTGATCGGGTAGGTGATCTGATCCTCGACCACCTGCGGCGCTTGGCCGGAGTACTCGGTGAAGATGATCACCTGCACGTCGGAGAGATCGGGGATGGCGTCGAGCGGGGTATGTTGCAGCGCGTAGAGTCCGGCCAGCGACACGAAGAGCGTGCCCAGGATGACGAAGAACTTGTTTTCAAGCGACCAGTCGATGATTCTCTCGAGCATGGCAGGACCTGGTTCGTCAGGGTTGGTGTTCAGGCCCGGCCGTGGGCGCCTCGCCGCCCCCTTGCTCGGACCGCGAGATGATCTTGCGGATGGCTTCTTTCAAGCTGCTTTCCGAATCGATGAGGAACTGCGCCGACACCACCACCCGGTCGCCCTCTTCGATGCCGTCGGTCACTTCCCACATGTCGCTGCCGTTGACTCCGAGCGTCACCTCCGTGACCTTGAAGGTGCCGTTGCCCTGGTCGAGGACGACGATGTTGCGGGTACCGCTCTGGATGACCGCCTCCTCGGGAACGGCAAGGACGTTGCGGGCCGAGGGCACCTCGAAGGTGACGTTGGCATACATGTCGGCTCGTAACTTCTGCCCCGGGTTTTGCAGCTCGATGGACACCTTCATCGTGCGTGTCTTGTTGTTGAAGAACGGGTAGAGGTAGCGCACCTTCCCCACATAGCGGCTCCCCGGCTCGTAGGGCAGCTCGATGACCGCTCGCTGGCCGAGCTTCAGCCAGGGAACCTGGTTCTCGAAGATCTCCACTTCCACCCAGATGGTGGACAGATCGACCAGCTTGTAGAGGTTCATCCCCGGGTTGACGTACATGCCCTCCAGCGCCTGGTTCATCTTCTCGACCATCACACCGTCTACAGCCGACGTCACCGCCAGCGTCCGCCGCGGATGGCCGGACTCCTCGAGCTCGCTGATCTGCTCGTCGGTGATATCCCAGTAAGAGAGCCGCTCGCGGGCTGACTCCAGCAGCGATCGGGCGCGCTCGGCAATGTTTGGGTATGGCCCTGCGGCCATCCGCCTCGCATAGTCGAGAGCCTGCAGGTACTCCTTTTGCGTGGTTACCAGCTGCGGACTGTAGACCTCGAACAGCTTCTGCCCTTTGTGCACCGGCTCGCCGACGTAGTTGACGTAGACCTTCTCGATCCACCCTTCGTACTTGGTATTCACCAGCGCCACCTGCCGGTCGTTGTAGGTGAGATTTCCCACCGTCCGAATGGTGAAGGGAATGTCGGTGCGCTTCACCTCCTCCGTCTGCACGCCGATGTTTTGCACGAAGACCGGATCGATGCGCACCGTGCCCGCCGGCGCAGCCTCCTCCTCATCCTCGTATACGGGGATCAGGTCCATCCCCATGGGCGATTTGCCGGGCTTGTCGGAGATGAAGGTCGGGTCCATCGCCCCGCGCCAGTACTTGATCTTTCGCTCGCCCTGTTGTTGAGATCCGGCGTCCGTCGCTTCTTCCGGTGTTGCCGTCGCAGAGGTGTCGTCGAGCCCCAAGAGCGCCGGGCCTGCCCGCGGCATCCATCCCCAGTGAAAGGGATTCGCCAAGATCAGGATGGTGATTGCAATGCCGGCAACGAAGGTGAAAAAGCCGAAGGCAATCGTTCTCTTCATCTTTGTTCCTCCTCCTTCTCCGGACTGAAAACCATACTCCTCCGCCTTTTCATTTCGCGGCGCCGTTGCTTGGAAACTCGGTGCCGATGGCGCGCTCCAAGCTGGCGAGCGCGACGAGGTAGTCGGCTTCGTAACGGGCATTGATGAGACGAACCTCGAGCAGGAAGCGCTCGCCGTCGAGCAAGTCCAGCACACCGAGCTGGCCGGTCTGGTAGGCATCCTCGGTGGAGCGCAACGCTTCCTCTGCCTGCGGGATCAACACTTCCTCGAACAGATCCATCTGTTGCCGCAGCGTCTGCAATCGGATCACCTGGTCGCGGATAGCAAACTCCATCTCGTTGCGCAGATTCGCGTGGCTGTGCTGTTCGGCCACCAGCTCTTGCGCCGCCTGCCGGACCTCGGCCTGGTACTTGCCCCTCCAGATCGGGATGTTGATGCCGACCGCCACGCCCAGGGCGTTCTTGCCGTTGTCCTCGGGCGGCTGCAGACGGCCGAACAGGTCGTTCCGGGCGCCCACGTTCACGAGCCCGGCGCTGACCGTGAAGTCTGGCCAGAAATCCTTTCTGGCCAGATCGATCGACCGCCTGTTTCCCGCGATGCGCGCCGTGGCGGCCTTGAGCTCCTGTCGGTTTTGATCCCCCAGCGCGTACAGCTCGTCGAGGTCGAGGGCTACCCGGGGCGGGGTCAGCGGCTCCACCGGCGGCAAGGAAGCGTCAGGCCTCCGGTTCATGAGCGTATTGAGCCGGGCGACCAGCGAGACGCGCTGCTGGTGGAGAATCACCAGACGATCCATGACCTTGGTAATCTCCGCCTGCATCTTGATGACTTCTTGCTGCAGACCGTGACCGGCGGCGTAGTGGTTCTCGGCGAGCTGCTCGTAGCGCTCCAGGATCGATTGATCCTCCGCCGTGATGCCTAGAGCGGAGTCTACGTAGCCCAGGTTGTAAAAGGCTGTCTTGACCTGCGAGATGACCTCTCGCTGCCGGGCCTCATAGAGCTGGTAGGCAGCGTTGGCCTGCTCAACCGCTACCTTCCCCCGCAGACCCAGCTTGCCGAACCAGGGGAACGTTTGGCTGAGCGTCGTTGCATTCAGCTGTGGGCCGACCCTGGTTTCGGCGTTGCGGATGGCCTGGCTGAAGGTGAAGATCGGATCCGGGAGCGCCTTCATCTGTGGCACCCGTTGCAAGTCCGCCCGGTAGCGGGCCAAGGCCTGGCGAATGGAAGGGTTTTCTCTGAGCGCCATCTCTGCGTAGTCCTTCAGCGCCGCCTCCCCGGCGTAAAAGGGCGGCCGTACCGCTGGCTGCTCGGCTTGTGCGCGGAGGGGCGTCGATACACAGAGAAAGAGGATCAGGAACGTCGCCAGTATCTTCGCCGCCTTTACGGTCTTGGTCTCTGTCAACATCGCCTCGTTGGCTTGGTCAGCAGCTCCGCGTGTCGGGAGAGCTGAGTTGCCCCGTTTTGGTAGGTCTTCTCCTAGCCCGCATTTCTCAACGGCTCGCGGCTGCGCGAGCGCAATGGCGGGCGATGA
>JBHHYG010000157.1:0-8213 GCA_046757445.1 Acidobacteriota bacterium | reverse complement strand
AGGCGGCCGCCCTGGGCTCCGCCGGAACAGCCGGTGGCAGCAACGAGTGCGCCCAGCGCCATTGCGGCCAGTGCCCCGACAGCGCGCCAGCCGCTCCGTCTGGCACCAGCAGGGGGTGTGATGCTTTCTTGATTCAACAGGGTCCCGGGTTCCATCTCGCGCCCTTCGTTGGACGATAAACTCACCACACCGCTGCCAGGCACGGCAATGCCTCGTCGTTGGGAGGACCCCCCTCCTCGCTCGCAAAGGGGTTTGCCTGGGCTCAACACGCGGGCCTTCAGCTCCTCGCAGCACGCTGAGGAGAACGGCACCCAGATTCTACTCGCATTTGACGCGGCTGTGTCCATCAAAACCACATGGCGGCAGCTACATCGCGAACAGATTGCCGCGGCGGCGAATTGCGCCCCGAACCACCTTGATGTCGAAGAAAAAATGTCCTACTATTGGAGTATGAAACAGAAGACATCTATCACACTGTCGCCGGAGACGATCCGCGCCGTCGACGAGGTGGCCGGGGAGGCCTCGAACCGCTCGCGCGTCATCGAGCAAGCCGTGCTCGAGTTTCTCGAGCGGCGGAAACGGCGGCTACGCGAGGCGCGGGATCTCGAGATTCTCAATGCTGCAGCCGACGACCTGAACCGCGAGGTCGAGGATCTGCTCGACTACCAGGCGGAGCTGTGAGACGGGGAGATCTTTACCGGGTCCGGCATCCGCGGGGCGGGGATCCGAAGCGATCACGAGTCTTCGTTGTCGTCAGCCGTCAGACTTTGATCGGTTCCCGTTTCTCGACGGTGGTGTGCGCTCCCGTCTACTCCCGACGCGATGGCCTCTCGTCGCAGGTCGACGTGGGGACGACCGAAGGACTCAAGCACGACTCGAGCATCCACTGCGACGCCCTCGTCAGCATCCCGAAGTCCGCCCTCACGGACTTTGTCGGCGAGCTCTCCGCCGATCGCCTCGATGCGCTGAAGAGCAGTCTGCGCGTGGCGCTGGAGATCGAGTAGGATCGCGCCCGTCGCTCATGCCACCGGCGCCGAGCGGCACGAGGATCTTCTGGGGGCCAACGGTTTCCCGACCATGGTCATCGCTCCACCGGCACCCGCTGCTTCAACTCCTCGAACCAATCGAGCACGACGTGCAGCTTCGGGCCGGTCGAATCCGCCGCCGCCAGCACGTCGGTATCGGCGTCGACGCAGGCCACACCACCGTCGGGCTTCCAGGCGATGTCGCTCAGTCGCCCGGGCTCGGCGACGGTCTCGAACACAGCGCCCGTGTCGTCGAAGATCCACAGCTGCCGGCCGCCGTCGCGCGCCACCAGGCCCGCGACACGGCCGTCGGCGGCGAACTGGAGCTCCAGCAAATCCCCCCGATCCGCCGCCTCGCCGTGCGGCGGCACCAGGGCCTGGCGCTCATCCCACAGACGGGACCGCGTGCCGCGCACCGTGTCGTACTCGCTCCAGTCGAACCAGGTGCGCTCCCGGTTCGCCTCGCGCGCCACCAGCGTTCGCGAGCCGGGCCGCCACGCCAGGTGTAGCCGGCGCCTCTGGCCCTTACCAAGCTCACCAACCGGACCGCCGGCGAGCGGCTCCAGGCGCAGGTGCAGCCCCACCTGCGTTGCCAGCCAGCGCCCGTCGGGCGACGGCACCCCCAGCGGATCTCGGTAGGCGACCGGTCCGAGTTGCCGTGCAGTGGTGACGTACCGCAGGCGGCCGCCCTGGGCTCCGTTGGTACAGCGGGCCACAGCAACCAGTGCGACCAGCGCCGTGGCCATCGCCCCGACAGCGCGCCAGCCGCTCATCGGGAACGCTCCGTCGGCACGCGGCTCTTCAACTCCTCGAACCAGTTGAGGACGACGCGGATCGAGGGCCCGGCACTATTGTCACTCGCTGCTGGGATCCGCGGCGTCAGCAGACGCTTGCCGTTCCCCGAGACATCGTAGTTCCGACCACTCGACGAGGGAAGTAGGACCCTCTGCAACAGCACCCGTGCCGGCGCGGGAATGAAGCCGGGGCCGGGATCGAGGTCTTCCACGAACATCCACCTACCGCCGGCGTCGTAGAAGAGGCCGGGCTCGACCCACACGGGGTTGGACGCCACCACGCCTGCCGAGACCTTGTGCTTGGCCCCGGGACCCGGAAACTCCTGTGCCCAGATCTCCCCAGCGACGCCCTCCATCCCTCCGGACCGGTAGGCGATCCACTTGCCGTCCGGAAAGAAGACAGCACCGCTGGCATCCTCCGGCCCCCCCACTACGAGCTCCGGCTCCGCGCCCTCGGCCAAGGCCAAGGTCCATATGTCGCGCTCGCCCGTCTCCTTCCGCTCGTCGAACAGCAAGCGGTCCTCGGCGACGTCGGTCACCATCTGAGCACCGTCGCGTCTCAGCACCGGCACGGGCACGACGGTCGAGGCCACCTGACCGCGGTAGATATCGAAGTCACCCCCGCTGTCGCTGGAAAAATAGAGCCATTCGCCGTCGGGGGCCCACGCCGGGAACCGTCCCGGCGCCGCAAACGGTTGGAAGTTCGCCTGCTCGATCGCGTAGGTGACGAGTCGCGAGCCATCTTCGTCGAACAGCTCCACGGCGATCCGATCGCCGGAGGGCGACAATCGTGGCGACCGGAGCGTCGCCTCCGTCGGCGGCAGCGGCAACGGCTCGACCTTCCCGTCCGCCGAGTACCAGGTCAAGCCGGTGCCGGCGCCCGCAAGTGTGCCCGGCACGTAGACCAGACCGCCGTTGTCCGAAGCGTCCCAGTGAGCGGCACCGAAGGCACCACCCAGGGATTCACCGACTCCCTCGCGAACCGGAACCGCCACTTCCTCGACTGCGAGGCGATCGACATCGAAGGCCCTGGCGAGAAGCGTGGAACCGTGCGCGTAGACGATGTGGCCGGACGACAGGTAGCGAGCGTCGGTACCGCCACGAAAGAGCTCACGGCGCTCGCCGGTTACCAGCGAATGAACGACGACGCTCGCCTCGTCCCACTCGGCGTCGGGCCCCTCTCTGAGCGTAAACAGCACCCATTGCCCGCCGGGAAGAAGCTGTGGGGCACGGGCACTGCCGCTCTCCAGCGGCACGATCTTCTCCGGCTCCCCGCCGTTCGCCGCAACCCGCCAGATGCCGCCGGTCCCCCGCCCGAAATAGATGTTGCCGTCGTCGGCCCAGCTTCCTCCGTGGAGTAGACTCCGTTCGTCGCTGAGCAGAACCTGGGGTGCCCCGCCGGTCGCGGCCACTCGCTTGAGCTCGAAGTCGGCAAGGAAGCCAATCTCCTGCCCGTCGGGGGAAAAGAAGGGAGATGCAGTAAAGAGTTCCGCCTCGGTGCCGCGCACCGGCGTCATCTCCGTTTCGCCGATTGCCCGCCTCCAGAGCTGTTTGTTGGCCGCCATGACGATTTGGCTGCCGTCCGGCGAGAAAGCCACCAGCCGCAGAGTGGGAGCCGTGAACTCGAGACCTTCCGGCAGCGGTATCTCGAAGTCTGCGAGCGCCGGCGGTGCGGTAACCCCGGGGCGCGTCGCGAGCCAGGTCAACGATCCAACGAGCAAACCGATCACGACGGTCGCGGCGACGAGAACAGCCGTCGACCAACCGCTAGCGACCGGGCCGGTCGCTTCTTGCACCCTCGAGGCCGCGCTCGGCGCAACGCCCGCGGCGATGTCGTCTTCGAGCTGCCGAAGATCGACGACGATATCATCGGATGTCTGGTAGCGACGCGCAGCCTCCTTGGCCAGGCACTTTCGCACGATGCGCTGCAGCTCGGCGGGCAGGCCGGGCTTGAGCTCGCCCAGCGGCTGCGGCTCGGTGCGGGCGATTGCATGCAGGGTATCGACCACCGTCTCGCCGCCGAAGGCCCGCTTGCCCCCGATCATCTCGTAGAGGAGACAGCCGAAGGCAAAGTGGTCGGCGCGCTGGTCTACATCGACGTCACCTTGGACTTGCTCCGGCGCCATGTATCCGGCTGTTCCCATCACCTGCCCGGCGACGGTGGCCAGCATGGTGGGTGAGCGCGAGGCCGAGCTTCCCGCGGGCGCAGCCACCTCGGTGAGCTTGGCGAGGCCGAAGTCGAGAACCTTGGCGTGACCCTCCTCGGTGACGAAGATGTTGTCGGGTTTCAGATCCCGGTCAACGATGCCGGCCTTGTGGGCAGCGATCAGCGCCTCACCGACCTCGATGGCGAGATCCAACGCCTTCTCCAGCCGCAGCTCCCCCTTGTCGAGGCGCTCTCGTAAGCTCTGCCCCTCGAGGTACTCCTGGACCATGTAGTGGATGCCGGTGGCAGCGGCGCCCTCATCCGCGGATCGATCCTTGGCGGGCTCGAATCCGATGTCGTGCACCACGGCGATGTGTGGGTGGTTGAGCGCCGCAGCAGCCCGAGCCTCCTGCTCGAAGCGGGCCAGCCGCTCGGGATCCGCGGCAAACTCCGCCGGCAGCACCTTGATCGCGACCTTGCGCCCGAGGCGGGTGTCCTCGCCAAGGTAGACCTCGCCCATGCCGCCGGCGCCGAGCGGCTCGAGGATCTCGTAATGACCGAGGGAAGTACCGATCAACGATCAAGCCCATGTGAACTGAGGAGGAGGAGCTCGAATCTATCCGTTGGTCGGTGCGCAGGCAACGGCAGCATGGGAATGATTCAAGATCCGTCGGTAGCGAACCCTGCCTGTCGGAGTTTGCGCAGGCCGTTCGACGCGCGCAGGGGCAGCGGCAGGGTGGCCAAGCTCACCTAGTGACGGAACGCAAAGTTCCGTGGATTCAAGGATCCTGGTCTCTTGAATACGATTCTGCCTCTTGTTGCACTCCGCCGATTCCAGCCCTCACGATGACTTTCTGCTGCGAGCCGGATCGTGGCAACGAGCTCATCAGCGTTTCAACCGGGAGGAGGCACGCGTGTTGTCGAGAAACCCCCTTACGCTCGTACCCGCAGTCGCCGTGCTGTTCACGGTTGCCAACCTTTCAACCTCGGATCCTCTCTGGTCGCGGGTGATTGCCTCGTGGCCCGACACGGCCAAGACCACAGCGATGGAGATCGCTCAAAAGTACGGCCCACCCGACATCGTGGGCGGCGACCTCCTGGTGTGGGAAAACGTTGCCCCCTACGTGTGGATTCGAGTCAACAGCGAGGAGGTACACCATAACTTTCCGGTCGAGCACAAGGACGTGCTCGACATCGCCATTCCTTACAAAGTACCGGTCTCGATGCACGCCAAGGTCGCCGAGTTTGATGGCAGCGCGATGATCATGCGCACCCAGGGCCTCTTGGTTGCCTCGTGCTTCAAGGAGGGCCTGGACATCGCTATTCTCAACCTCGCCAACGACGTTGTCCGCGGCGAGAAAACGCCGGCAGAGGAACGCATGGCGTTCGCCAAGGTCGCGATGGGGATGATGAACGGTGAGAAGAACCCCTACACGGAGGCCCTGCAGTTCGAGACCGAGCCACTGAGCGCGACGCGCGTCCCGGACAAGCCGTTCAAGATGAAGATGTAGGGTTGGTGTGCGGCTGCTCGAGCGCCGAGCGGCGACCCCCTGGTAGGATCTCGAAACGGAATGCCCCTGCCAGGACTCGAACCTGGGCTCCGGGATTAGGAATCCCGCGCTCTCTCCACCTGAGCTACAGGGGCACGAGTGCCGACGCCCCCATGATAGCCGATTGGCGAGAAGCAACCCCTCTCAGCCCGCATTTCTCAACGGTTTTCGTCGCCAGGGTGTGGCAAAGGACGCGGGCGCAAGGCGCGCGCTGGGAGGGCACCGGAGGCGTATTTGACAATACGTCGAGGTGCCCGAGCAAGCGCAACGCAGCGAGCGCGGTCTTTGCCGCGCCCGCAGTGTGCGGGCTAGCTCATGGGCCCGCTCGGGGACGGCTGCGGTGGGGGTGGAGGAGCGGCTGCCGGCTCCGCGGCCTCCTCTTCGCGGTAGAAATAGCCGGCGGTCCAAGCGCCGGCCAGCGCACCGATCAGCCCCACCAGCGACGTGCTGAGCACAAAGTTGGTCGCGGCAGTGCCGATGACGACCTCGTCGAATGCCGGTAACACCGAGCTCACCACCCACACCGCCAGGGCCGCCTTGGTGGCAGTGCCGACGCCCGGCCCGAAGCGCGGCCGCATGGCCGCGTAAACCCAGGCGAGGACAATGCCGAAGGCGAAGCCACCGACCCACAGCAGCGCGATCTGCCCACCGCCCGGGGGACTTGCACCGACTGGCGCCAGCGCTTCCTCGACAGCGTCGGCAAGAATGAAGCCATAAGCCACATTGGCAATGATGTTCACCACCAGGCCGGCGGCCAGCCCGGCGAGAATCACCCGCCCATAATTAATCGTGCCCATAGGAGCGGCCTCCTTTTTTGGAAGGGATGGACGCCATCATTCTTCTACCTGGCTGGTAACCGCTCAAGGGAAAATGCGGAGGGTCAACGCGGCGGCAGATCGGGCTATGCTCGCATTACTCATTGGGCTACCTCACGAGAGTGTGGTCAGGCCCGCATGCGCTCCGGGCGGAAGTGCGGCAGCTTCACCACCCGCGCCGGCAGCTGGCAGCGCGCATACTCCACCGTCACCTCCATGGCCACCTCGGTGCGGGGGGCGGCGAAGGCGGTCTCGAGCACGGCCAGGCCGATATATTTTTTCAGCAGCGTCGACCAGCAGCGGCTGGAGACGCGCCCCACTTGGCGGCCGTCGGCGTAGACCGGCACCGGCTCCCGACAGGCCAGCAGCGGCAGCTCCGGCATCAGGCCGGCCCGACGGTAGGCGGCCTCGAGCGGCTCCCAGTCGAGCTGCAGGCCGACGAGCCGGCGAGCGCTGCCCCGGTGGCGTTCCTCGAGCAGCGCCGCACGGCCGACGAAGTCACCCTTCTCCAGCTTCACCGCCCAGCCGAGGCCGAGCTCGTAGGGCGAGTACCGCTGCGACGGGATCAGCGCCCGCTCGGCGCTGGTGTAATCGACATCGATGAGGATGAAGCCGGCCTCGACGCGGGCCACGTCCATGGCCAGAATCCCGCAGGGGGTTATGCCGAAGGGCCTGCCCGCCTCGATCAGTGCATCCCATACCCGCAGCGCATCCTCCGCCGCCATCCACACCTCGTAACCGAGATCGCCGGTGTAGCCGGTGCGCGAGACGGTCACCGGCGCGCCGTCGATGCGGCCGCGCAGCAGGCGGAAGAACCGCACCCCGTCGATCTCGGCGCCCACGAGCTGCCGTAAGATCTCCCCCGAGCGCGGCCCCTGCAGGGCCAGCGCCGCCACCGCCGCCGAGCGATCCTCGAGGCGCACATCCAGGCCGCGGGCGTTCAGCTGCAGCCAGCGGAGCGCCGGCTCGGCGGCGTTGACCTGGTAGCAATCCTCCTCGAGACGAAAAACGGTGCCCTCCTGCAACAGCTTGCCGGCGGCGTCACACCAGGGGGTATAGACGGCCTGCAGCACCTCGATCCTGTGCGCATCGCGGGTGAAGACGCGGTCCACGAGGGCGGTCGCGTCGGCACCCGAGACCCGGTACTTGTACAGCGGCGAGACGTCGATCAGCGCCGCCCGGTTGCGGATGGCGGCGTACTCCGGCTGCACGAAGTCGTCGTAGCAGCCGGCGGCGAAATAGCCCGACCAGTGGCGCCAGTTGAGGCTCCTGCAGAGCGCCGAGGTGCGCGGATGAAGGGGCGTGCCAACGGCCATCAGCTCAGTCCCCCTGGCACCCGGCCACCGGGCCGACGGGGCGGCACCGGTGCAAGGAAGCACCTAACTGCCATCGTCTCATCCTCGCTGCCGGCCGGTGGCCGGCTCGAAGCTCGCCAGCAGTGCGTGGCGCGGCGCTCGCAAACAGCCCATGGGCCCATTGACGCGGGGAAGACCCTCATCGAACCCTCCCCTGCTTCCAGTCGCCGAGGATCTGCAGGGCGGCGTTGCGCCCGGGCTGGCCGCTGATGCCGCCGCCCGGGTGGGTCCCCGAGCCGCACAGGTAGAGGTTGGAGATCGGCATCCGGTACCCGGACCAGCCAGCCAGCGGCCGCAGGTAGAGGAGCTGATCGAGGGCCATGTCGGCGTGGTAGAGGCAGCCGCCGGTGAGGCCGAAGCGCCGCTGCAGGTCGCCGGGGGTGATCACCCGGTGGGCTACAACCAGCGAGGCGAAGCCGGGGGCGTGCTCTTCGAGGGTGCCGATCACCCTCTCGGCGAGCGCCTCCCGCACCACCTGCCCGTCACCCTCTTCCACCGCCAAGGGCACATAGGGGACGCGGGCGACGA
>JBHHYG010000156.1:0-8328 GCA_046757445.1 Acidobacteriota bacterium | reverse complement strand
AATGACTGATCACCATCCGCCGAAATGAGTGATCACGATGGGCCGAAATACGCACTTCTCCGGCTCGGGGTTTCTACGTCATCGTCCCGCCGGAATACTGCTCGGTGGCGGCAGAGCAGACGGCTCCTGTCCCCTGGGCGCAGCGGCTCGGATACCTGCTTGAGCTTGGCGGATTCGTTGAGAAGGCCGCATCCTTCAAGGCCTATGTGCGGGAACATGCAAAGCAGTCAACCGCGCTCCTGCCAGCGGCTCCAAACAGGCCTTCTCAGCGTGACAAGGGCTGGAAGCTCTACGTCAATGCAGACGTGGAGGCACAGTTGTGATCCCGCGCGACTACATCACAACGTGGCGGGCGCAGGCGCCTTGGGTGCAGGACTCGCAGGTCGAGCAGGACCCTGTCATCAGCCGCGCGCTATTCGGAGGACATCGACCTTGTGCAGATGAAGGCCAGGAGCTGATTCATAGCGGCGATGTCGTTGCCTTTGTCCAATGACTTCAGGGCACTCTCCAGCTTCTTGGTGAGCGCGTTCCCTTGCCCAGTGTTCAGCGTGCCGTTGTCGATTAACTCCTCGACGTCCGCAGTGACGATTCCGATCTGCTCCTCTGGAGTGAACGCCAGCTTGGCGACGAAGGCGTCTTCGGTGCCGCCCAGCGTGGTAACCAGGGCGCCCACGCTCGTGAGGAAATCGGCCGAGTGCGTGGCCCCCGTCACGTAGACGTTGCCAGCCGCATCGACGGCGATGCCCTCGGCTCCCTCGTCGGCGCTGCCACCCATGAACGTGGAGAAGACCAGCGCATCGCTGGCGGCACTGATCTTGGCTACCAAGCCGCCTCCTTGTGCGGCCCCGGCCGTGATGGTTCCGGCGCCACCGCCGTATACGGCTTGGGTGGGATTCACCGTGGGGAAGTCGGGCGACAAGGTGAACCCCGCCACGTAGGCGTTGCCAGCAGCATCCACGGCGATGCTCATGCCGTGATCGAATTCGCTGCCGCCCAGGTAGGTGGAGTAGACCAGCGCATCACCGGCGGCATTGATTTTCGTCACAAAGGCGTCTCCTCCGAAAAGGTGTCCTGCCTCTGCAGCCCTATTCTCACGGCATCTTGCACCGGGTTCATCAGCTCGGCCCGAATACCTTGGTTGGCTTGTATTACATCGGTTATAATAGTCCCAATGTAGCTTATCGGTGACACCCGCAACCGCGAAGGAAATCGACGTGACAACGCAATCCGTACGTATTCCAGACCACCTCGCTTCAAGGCTAAATGACGTGGCAAAGGCCACGAAGCGGACGAAAAGCTCGTTCATCATCGAGGCCCTCGAGCGCTATTTGGAGGAGCGCGAAGATCTGGAAATCGCGCTCTCACGCCTCCGCGACCCCGGAGCAACATGGGTCGACCACGAGGACGTTCGGGATGAGCTCGGGGTCGATTGAGATCCGCTGGGAAAAGAGAGCGCTGAAGGAACTCCGTTCTCTGCCCAAGAAGGACCGAGAGAGGGTTTTCGTGGCGGTCGACGGTTTGCGTTCCGATCCTATGGCTGGCCGCCCGCTGGCAGCGGAGTGGAAAGGGTTGCGTCGCCTCCGCGTCGGTTCCTATCGCGTGATCTATGCGTTCGACGGGTCGGCGCTGAAAATCGCCGTCGTCCGGTTGGGGCATCGACGGTACGTTTACCGCTGAGCCGGCATTCTCCAGCGTTCCCAAACACGCACCCCACGCCGTTGCTGAAAAAGCAAGTTCCTATTCTTCGTTCTCCCCAAGGGTGATGGAAAACTGGATCGGAGGATGTGGTTCGTCGAGCGAGCTAGCGTCGCCGAAGCGGGATACCCATAGGGCGCCGGCAGCGATACCGATGGCCAGACTCACCAGGCTCCACACGAACAGCTGTTTCCGCTGAGAAACTGCCCGCGCGACAAGGGCCGTCGCGTTGGCAACCGCCGCTGCCATCCCGAGGCGCTCCTCATCCTCGTCTCCGACGCTTGCGGCGCCGTGCACTGACACCGGCGCACAGATGTTCCAACACCCGCAGCACCCGGGGCGGCAGAGGAAACTCGGCCACGCTCGGCTGACGCCGGTAATCAGAACTTCTTCACGGAAGCCTCAAGAGTTCTTCAAGGAACCTTCAAGACTTCCGCCCCGGCCGCCTACACCCTGTCGTGGGTCGAGAGGACCTTTTTGCGGGGGACGCACTGGCCAGAACCCTAGAGCCCGCATTTCTCAACGGGTCGTGAAGCGAGCGGGCGCCAGGGCCGCGAGGACAAGGCGCGCGCTGGTTCGAGGGCGCAGGCGTACTGGTGCAGTACGTCGAGCCCGCGAGCCAAGCGCAACGCAGTCATCGCGGCCCTGGCGCCCGCGCAGCCGCGGGCCGTTGAGAAATGCGGGTTAGGCAGCTGTGGGTCGCGCTGCCCCTGATATGATGATACCGTATTTGGTATCATTATGAGCCGGCGGATTGTTATCGATACAAACGTCCTGGTGGCCGCAGTGCGATCGAAAGGAGGATCGGCGTTCAAATTCCTGTCGCTCGTCGGTACCGGGCGTTTCGACATTCACGTGTCCGTACCCTTAGTGTTGGAGTATGAGGCAGCGTTGCTCAAGCATGGCCCGGTGTCCCCCCTCTCGGAGCGCGATATCGACGACCTGCTCGACTACCTCTGTGCTGTTGCCGAGCGGCAAGAGGTGTTCTTCTTGTGGCGCCCAAAGCTCCGTGACCCGAAGGACGACATGGTTCTTGAGATCGCCGTGGCCGGCAATTGCGATGCTATCGTTACCTACAACCGACGAGATTTCGCAGGCGCCGAGGAATTCGACATTGCGATACTGACGCCCGCCGAGTTTCTGCAAGACATTGGAGAGCTGTGATGAGCACCTTGAGCCTGAGATTGCCCGACTCGCTGCACAAACAGCTGCGAGAGCTTGCCAGGAAAGAGGGAGTCTCCATCAACCAACTCATTAGCACGGCGGTGGCCGAGAAGCTCTCGGCCTTGATGACTCTTGATTATCTGGAAACGCGAGCGGCCCGTGGGAGTCAGGAGAAGTTCGACGCTGTTCTCTCGAAGGTTCCAGACGTGGAACCGGAGGATTACGACCGGCTGCCTAACAACTGAACCCTTCAACTGCTGCCCAAGCGTGCCGCTCAGCCGAGGATGTCGCCGAGCCCCACTGACAGACCGGCGATGCTGATCGAGACCACGGCCCCGCCCTCGGGCACCCCCACAGATTCGCTGTAGCCGCATTCCGCTCACTGCCCGCAGCTCGAGCCAGGCGGAGGCAGACGGGACAACCCGGCGGCATGGATATACGGGAGGGCGACCGAGTGACCTTCGGACGCCGAGGCAGCGAAGTCTTGCTCAAACCCCTCATCGGGCTGGGCGGGGAGAGCTTCGCCTGCTGACCAGCAGCCTTGTATCTCTAATAGAACATCAGCAGGGTATAGGACCTCTGTTCACAGCAGGGCTTTCCGGGTGAGGCCGTAGCCGCCTGAGCGGAATCACCGTAAAGGTTCCTGGGGGGAACAACGACATCCCATGAGCCGTTCGCGGGGATCGCGGCGGCCCGTTTCGGCGGTGCCGGGGACGAAACCTCTCTTCATGCCGCCGGGCGTGGCGATACCACACGCGCGATGGCCTCGCCCGCGGCGAGCTCCGCCACGCGCAGGTCATAGGCGGCTTGGAGGTTGAGCCACGACTGCGCATCCGTACCGAAGTAACGCGCCAGACGCAACGCCGTATCGCCGGTGACGCCCCTGCGTCCCCGTACGATCTCGTTGACGCGAGCGGGCGTCACCCCCAGCTCCTTCGCCAGCGCATTGGCCGAGAGCTCCAGCGGCAACATGTATTCCTCGCGGAGAATCTCGCCCGGGTGGATCGGGCGCATGCCGTTCTTGACCATGGCTCTATTCCCTACTGGGTACCCTTGTCGTGGAAGCTCTTGATCACGACATATATTCTATCTCGATAAACGATGCAGGAAGGGTCTCTCAGTTACTAGACGACCTCGACCTGGTGGCCGTCGTCGAGGGCTCCGATGAACCCTTCGGGCCAGGAAACCAAGAACCTCCTGGACCGGGGCTTGACGGAACGTCCGGAGGGGCTGTAGGGTCGTAGTGTAAACAGTGTTTCCATGGTATACGGAGATCCCGGGATGCTGCAGAATAAACCGCTCAGCACCCGTCTTAGGCCCTGGCTCGAGGCCGAGATCCGGGGGATTTTCGAAGAGCGTGGGGAAGGCCCCTCGGCAGGACTGCGCCGCATCGTCCAGGAGTGGTGGGCGCATAACCGGTTCCCGTCGGTCGAGTTCCGTGATGGACCCTTCGGGCGACGTCCGGCGGTTCGTGGCGGGCCCGAGATCTGGGAAATCATCGCCGTCTCAAGAGACTACAGTGGCGACAAGGAAGGCCTCCGCGAACACTTCCAATGGCTCGATGAAGAGGTCCTGGAGGAAGCACTCGGGTATTATGAGCGCTTCCCGGAAGAAACCGACCAGCTAATCGCCGACAACGACCGCTTTGCCCGCTACGCGGCGGTCCCGGCGGGCTGATCCCCGGCCGCGTGCGCTTCCTCTTCGACGTACATGTGCATCTGAGCGCATGCCACCAACTGCAGCGCAAAGGCGTGGATGTCGTCCATGCCGGCGAGGTCGGCTTGGGAGATGCGGCGGACCACGAGCTGCTCGCCTTCGCCATCCGCGAGGATCGGATCGTGGTGACGCGTAACTACCATGATTTCGCCCGGCTCGCCGAGGCCTTCGCGGGTCAGGGCGGCCCTTTCCCGGCATCCTCTTTCTTCCCACCTCACTGGCTTCCTCCGACACCGGCGGCCACGTTCGGGCCCTCGAGCGCTGGATTCAGCAAGCCCCGACGGACAAGAATCCAATCGCCAATACCTATGCCTGGCTTGGCTGAACCCTGCCGGGAGACGCACCGCGGCGAGGGTCGCTGGCCATCCCATCTTGTATGAGCAGGTCCTGCCTTCTTACGCGGGAGCACCTCCAGGAGCTTCGGGATGAACAGCCTGTTCGTCCTTGACGCCTGGGCACTCCTGGCCTTCCTGCAAGGCGAGCAGCCCGCGGCGGCCTGAAAGGCGTCGTGGGCATCGAGGGGCTCCAGCGCTAGCCACCGCCTCCCCACGGGCCGTGCTTCTTCGGGGATTGCCAGCATTGTTGACAATCGGACAATAGACGTGCAAAATGAATTACGTCTGTCGATATTCGAAATGACACGCGAAACTCACCATGCCCATCAGCAAGGTCGGACGTCGAGGCCAAACGACCATTCCTAAAGAAATCCGGGAGTGGACGGATATCCGGGAGGGTGACCGAGTGGCCTTCCTCCGCCGAGGCAGTGAAGTCTTGCTCGAACCCCTCAAGCACACGCTGCTGGAGCTCCGGGGAAGCGTCCCCGTATCCGCAGCCCAGGATTTCGAGACCATCCGACGGCAGATAATCGAGGCCCGTGGACAGCGGCGGGCGAAACGAGCCGCTGAAAGAACGGCAGGCCCAGAGGAAGCTGGCGAGGAATGAAGCCCGAGCGCGTCTTCGCCGACACCAACCTGTTCCTTCGCTATCTCACCAACGACGTACCGTTGCAGGCGGACGCGGTAGAAGATCTGCTTCATCGGGCTGGGGCGGGAGAGCTTCGCCTGCTGACCAGCAGCCTGACGATAGCCGAAATCGTATGGACCCTGGAGTCCTACTACAAACTGAGCAGGGAAGATATCCGGGGGAAAGTCCTGGCGATCCTGAACACGCCTGGTCTCGAGGTTTCGGAAGCGGAGGCGGCACTGCAGGCCATCATCTGGTACGCCGACGAGAGCGTCGACTTCATCGACGCTCACAACGCCGCATGGCTCCTCCGCCAGGGGATGAAGATCGCCTACACCTTTGACCGCAGGCACTTCTCCCGCCTGAGCGGAATCACCGTAAAGGTTCCTGGGGCAAACAACGACATCCCATGAGCCGTTGGCGCCGTTGGCGCGATCTCGACCGCTCCTCTTCGTCGGCGTGCATCAGACGCGTGATCCGCTTCAAAAACCCTGCTCGGCCAGGTGTCGCTCAATCGCCGCCACGTACTCGCCGAACTCGCGCCGCGCCTCGCCCACGGCTTCTAGCACGATGGCGTCGTCGATCTCGTCGTACTCGTGGACCAAGCGGTTTCGCAGGCCGGCCGCCGGTGCCAACCGCTCCGCGAGCGCTGCCGAGATGATCCCTGCGCGACCTAGTGCAGTGAAGCTCTCGTAGTAGTCGGGCGGCGTGGGAGCCGCGGCCATGCGCAGCAGATGGATGTTCACGTCGACCGCCGCTTCCACCGTCTCCTGAAGCAAGCGCTCGGTCCCTTTCTTCCGGAACCGGTCGCTTTGGTAGGCGGCGAGAGACAGCCCTGCGATCGCCGCCAGGTCGTCCAGGTTCCTGGCGATCACCGCCATCTTCCTGCGCACCAGATCGGCGTCCAGCTCGGTCACGACGCCGCCCACCTTCGGGCCAGGAAATCAACAACCTCTCGGCGCTCCATCTGCCGGAACTTCCGCGTGTCGGCGTAGCGCCGTGCCGCCAGGGAGACGAAGCGCGCGAACTCCCCCGGCGACTGCTCATACAGGGGCACACCGTCCCTGGCCACTAGCATTAGCAGGAGCGGATCCGCCCGGCTCAGATCGGCGACGTCCACATCTTGTACGCCGAGCGTCTGAATGAGCTGGTTGGTGAACGCCACCATGTCGAGACGATGCCGAGGAAGCACAGCCAGGTCGAGATCGGCGGGCGTTGCCATATCGCGGCGCGCGGCAGACCCGAACAGCACGATCAGCCGGCAGCCCGTTTCCCGACCGATCACCTCGGCTACCTGCCGAATCCTCTCGAAGCGCAAGGACGCGCCAGTCTCACTCATCGGGCTTCCGAATCTCAATGCCGCAAAGACCGCGATCGAGGTGGGGCAAACAGCATAGACCGATGAGGCCATGGGACGCCACCGATCTCCAGTCCGTAGCATCGCATGGTGCCGTTGCCGCTGCCAAGGGAAGGAGCGCTCCAGGCTCCACGGTTAAGGGACGGTCACGCGTACCCGGATTCCGCTCACTGCCCGCAGCTCGAGCCAGGCGGAGGCACACGGGACAACCCGGCCGCTTTCATCGGCCAGGTGTGGCTCATCGCCGCCAGGTAGCCGCCGAACTCGCGCCGGATCGGCTCGATGCCGACCTGGTTGCCGGCGGCCCCATGGTAGACTCGTGAAGCAACTCTCCCCCAGGGATGGTCTTATGAGCAGGCTCGAGAAAGGGTTGTCGCAGCCAACGCCGGTGGGCCTGACCGCCGACACCACCGACGCAGCCGCCCATACCGATACGTCGGAAACCGACCAGGCGGCGGCGAAGCAACTTCGAGCTTTTGGCGAGGCACACCGCGAGGTGCAAGCTATCTACCTCTTCGGGTCGAAAGCCCGGAGTGCCGCGGGACCACTCAGCGATCTCGACGTCGCCTTGCTCCTCGACCCCGAGGTGTTCGGGAAAAAGAGCGAGGAGCTACCCTTCGGCCCCGAGGCACACTACACCGCCGTCCTGCAGTCGACCTTGCGGCGCGCTGACGTAGACGTCGTGCTCCTGCAGCGGGCTTCATCACTCCTCGCCCACCGGGTCATCGCCGAGGGTCAGCTGGTCTTCTGCCGGGACGAGCGCGCCCGCGCGCTCTTCCACGCCCGCACCCTGTGCCGCTATCTCGACAGCAAGCCGCTGCGGGAGCTCGGGCGCTTCTACACCCGGAGGCGCCTGGTGGAGGACCGCTTCGGCCGCAGCCGCTAGCCCCGTGGTCGATGCCGAGATCATCGCCCGGCACCTGAGCGACCTCGACGACTGCCTGCAAGCGTTGGAAGCCCAGCGTCCAGTGTCCGCCGAAGCCCTGCGCTCCGATCGCAAGCTACGGGATCTGCTCTTGTATGAGCTCCAACGGGCAATCCAGAATCTCCTGGACCTGGGCTCACACCTGCTAGCCGACAGCGGCCACGCTGTCTCCGAGTACTCGGAGATCTTTCTGCGCCTCGGCGAGCAAGGCACCATACCGGCGGAGCTCGCCGCTCGTGCGCGTGGCCTCGCTGGGTTCCGGAATCTCCTCGTGCACGGTTATGTGGACCTGGACCTGGATCGCGTAGCTACTTTGGTCAACGATCGTCTCGACGATCTCCGTGAACTGGCCCGGCACTTCAGCGGCGCGGCGGGTACCTAACCTGCATATCTCAACGGCGGTCGTCGCGAGGGGGCGGAGAGGCGCGCGCCTGGCCGCCACCGTAGCAGACTGCCGTTGAGATATGCGGGCTAGACGACACCCGGCTCACCGGGGTCCCGGTCTGGG